>JANJXB010000100.1 GCA_024709245.1 Acholeplasmataceae bacterium
CTCCAAATTCATATTTTAAACGAATATTTGAAATATCTATTTTAATTATAGTTTCTTTATGATATAAATAAGATATGAAATTGAATTTGAAAAACCATTTCAAATGGGATTGGAGAAAATGATGCGTAGTTATGAAATCAAGCGAAAAATCATCGAAAACACGAAAATGCTCATTCAAACTAAATCACAAGTCACCATTAAGGATATTGCAGACGCAAGCTATGTGAATATAGCTGCTGTCAATTATCATTTTGGAAGTAAGGAACAATTACTGAATATTGTCATCAATGAAGTGTTAATGGATTTAAAGCATCATATCACCCACACAGTACTTGAAAAAATTAAAAAAGAACCCATTGAAGAGACTTTGGAATCGCTGATGACATACATCTATACGTTTTCACTTGAAAACATGGGAATATTAAATTATCTATTCCTAACAAAGGAGATTCAAAATGAATCTTCGAGTCTTCTCATCGATACATTTTTCACAGATAATGAATTTACACGATTGGTTTATGAAAGCCTTGCTGAAAATATGAACATTCAAAATCCCAAAGAATCTTATGCGAAATACATGATTTTATTCTCATCATTCTCAATTCCACTCTTCATTCAAATCGCGCAAATGCGTTCTAGTGATCAGATGCACATCGAAACATTCAAGGACCCAGAGTTCAGAAAGTTTTTCATCTCAAGTATATTAAAAATGGTAAAGACACAATGAAAATTATCGAAATATTTCCCAATGAATATCGAGGTTATGAACTTGAATACAGTTACATAACGAAGGCGTACTATGATGTGGTGATTAAGAAAAAAAGAGGAATTACCATTCATATCAAACGAAAAAGAATGATTAGGAAAGTTGAAAAATCATTCAAGGCAAAGCTTTTTGAATCACATATCGAGCAACCAAAAGTATATGCCATTTTCGATCGAAAAAAGATGATAGGTGTCATTGAAGGAAGTCTTGAAACCTGGAACAATCGCTTTCGCATCTGGAATTTTTTAGTGGATAAGAAATATCGTGGTGAAGGATATGGAAGGGAATTGTTTGAACACATGATGAAAATTGCCGAGCTTGAAAAGGCACGCGCGGTGATTCTTGAAGTACAATCATGCAATGATCCCGCCATTCGTTTTTATCTCAAACAAGGGTTCCATTTTGTTGGATTAAACACTATGGAGTACACAAATAATGATATTGAAAATAAAGAAGTAAGACTAGAAATGGCGAAAAGAATACTCATGTAAAAACAAAACATTACACCGTATATATCTTGTGTAATGTTTATTTTTTTGACCATGATAGAATATCACTACAATATCCTGATAAGAGCATGATAAAGCGATTTATAAATGTTTTATCATTCAAAATAAATGCTCAATGTAATCCTACTTAACCCTGAGTATGACGCACTTCAAATACAATGATTCATCCGATCCTAAAAGCGCTGGATGATCTTTTCCTTGAATTCGAAATTCAACCATTTGAGTCACTCTCTTCGCGTCGTTCGAAGCATCCATCAGCATCTCCAAAAATAGAGATGGATTCATGTAATGTGAACAGGAACAACTCATCAAATAACCATCGGGTTCTATCAATTTCAGTGCTTGCAGATTAATGTCTTTATAACCTTGGTATGCTTTTTTGATGTCTTCATTCTTTTTGGCAAATGCAGGAGGATCTAGGATAATCATATCAAATTTGATCTGACTTTGTTGGTATTCCCGAAGCGCATCAAACACATCTTTTTGAACAGCTTTGACCTGTTTGAGTTCATTTAAATTGGCATTGTGTCGAATCTGTTGAACTGCAGATTCTGAAATATCAAGACAAGTAACTTCTGATGCTCCATGATATGCGGCATGAAGGCCAAAACCACCAATGTGAGAGAAACAATCTAGAACTTTCTTGTTTTTAACATAAGCCTTTACAGCATCGTGGTTATCTTGTTGATCCAAAAATGAACCTGTTTTTTGACCATTGATGATGTCAACTTCCATTGTCAATTGGTTTTCCTTGATGCGGATTTTTTCAGGAACTTGACCGTAAATAACGCCTTTAAATAATTCAAGACCTTCCTTTTTTCTGACAGGAACATCACTGCGTTCATAGATACCTTTAGGCTTGAAAAGCTCAACTAGGATTTCCACAAACATATCTTTTCTCATGTCAATTCCAAGGGATAATATTTGAACTGAAAGATAATCTCCGTACTTGTCGACGATTAATCCTGGAATGCCATCTGATTCTCCAAATAAAACGCGATATGAGTTTTGATATCCCAAATCCATTCTACTTTGGTTTGATTTTTCAATGAGCCGCTGAAAGAAACTTCGGTCGATCATTTCCTGTTCAGATTTTGACAATATCCGGACTAAAATTTTGGATGCTGTATTCAAAAATCCTTTCCCTAAAAAGATATTTCTATGGCTATAAACGTATGCGATTTCACCACTTTGGATCGTACCTTCTAGACGGTCCACTTCGTTGCTAAAAACCCAAGGATGACCTTGGAGAATTCGCAATTCTTCTTTAGGTTTTAAGTAAATCTTGCATGGATTCATGATGTATCACTCCCATCGATATTATAGCATGAAATTGAATCTCTCATCTGCAGAATCAAAGGAAAGGGAACTGATCAATTGACAGTTCCCTTTTTGTCGTCAAGTTCGTTTTTGTAGAAATTTAAGACAAAGTCTTGAAAGTGAATGCTGAAGTCATTGTTAATCAGATGAGTAAACTTTTCAATCTTTTTTTCAGTGCCTTCAAAGTGAAGTACATTGAAACATTTGATCAGCATGTTTTGATAGTTTTCCATGTCACCAAGACGGTATGATGCCAGTGCGCTGAAGTAGAAGAAATAATCCATTAGATAAAACGATCTTGCCGTAAGATTATTCTTGATTCCGATGTTGCAATATTCAATTACATCTTCGAAATTTTTGTTTCTACCGCTATATTTCGCAAGTCGAAATAATGTTAGATTAATTGAGCTTGTTTGTGTAGAAGACAATACGATGGAGCGGTCAGATAAATGCTTCTTTAGCTTGTTGTAGATGTCAGTTGTTTCATTGGAATTTTCAGAGTAATCGAGCAATGAACTCATGATAAGCATTTCAACTTCAGTAAAAATGGTTTTCTTTGAAAACTTCGGATATCCGAGCAAGTTTTTGTTCAGCTTAAAACTTTCAGCTTTAGAAAGTGTCCCCATCAAGGTTTTCATTTGTGCAATGCCGTGTAAAAACAGCATCTTGTTTTCTGGATCAATGATTTGGTCTTGATTGGTTTCATGAATGAATTTCTCTGCATCCTCTAAAGAGTTGTTGGCAATCATATTGTAAAAATTGATCATTTTCTGACTTTCGATGATTCTCTCAGTTTCGAGTTCTCTGAGCAAATCAATCGTCTGTATTCCCAATTTCATACACAAAACATCGACAACAGGAAAAGGAATATCGGATTCTCCATTGAGATATCTTCGATATTGTCGTATTGAAACTACATCTGTGACAAAAGATTCTTGTGAAATGTTTCTAGCAGAGCGTAATCGCTCCAAATAGACACAAAGTTCTGCAGATTTCAATATTTCACCTCATTTTCTTGTCATTTTTGTACGAATAGGTCATATACGCCCTGTTTTTTCACCCTAATTGATAATACAATTAGGGAAAAGGGAGGCATTATGCCATGAGAAAATTAACAATTATTGCATTACTTATCGTTTCAGTACTAGGAATTAAAGTTGCAAATGAATATTTGACTAAAGTTTTAGACGAACAAGGCATCGTTACACCACAAGATTTTGAAGATGCAGGTATCCCAGACCTTCCAGGTGGTCCTGGTACTGGTAAAAAGACAAAAGTTGATTTTGACAATGCAGGAATTCCAGATCTTCCAGGCGGAACCAAAGTCGATTTTGACAATGCGGGTATTCCAGATCTTCCAGGCGGAACCAAAGTTGATTTTGACAATGCAGGCATTCCAGACCTTCCAGGTGGAACCAAAGTTGATTTTGACAATGCAGGTATTCCAGACCTTCCAGGTGGAACCAAAGTTGATTTTGACAATGCAGGTATTCCAGACCTTCCAGGCGGAACCAAAGTCGATTTTGACAATGCAGGTATTCCAGACCTTCCAGGCGGAACTAGAGTTTAGTGGTATGTTGTGAAAATGTACTTGACAAATGATCAAATACAAATTCATTATATCACACAAAGCAATCCGATTTTGAACACACTTCGTAAGATTTTTGAAATCATTTTTCCAATCACTTGAAGTGATTAAACATCAAAAATTCTAACGAATTCATATATAATCTCAAACCACACGGAAAAAAGATACAACAAGAACGAGGTACACATATGATCTACACAATCATGCTTTGGATGTTGATTCCGATAACAACAATCTGGATTTTCGTAAGATTGTTTCTCTCAATCAAGAAAACAAATCTCTTACTACAAATGAATAAACCTCATCATATGATTCGTTCATGGACCACCCGTAATAGCACTATGACAGCACTGATTGTCATCTTGTCATGGTGGGTAAGTTACATGTTTGTCGAATCCTTGAAGCTCACGTTCATTGAGATGCCAAATCAGAATGATCATATCCTAGCAGTCATCATCATTCCCATCGTCATGATTGCAGTTTACTTCCTTACAAACCTCATCACAACACGAAGACATCACATCCGTGTATCTGAAATTTGCTCCAATATCGACCGAACTTTTTGTATCATGATTGCATTCCTATATGCTCTGATTGTGAGCTATGGTATTGAAGCAATCATTCTACTTTCAGCATAACCCTCCCCCCCCTCCCTTTTTGAATCACTTTTTGTAATGAAGTCAATCATACCAGTGAAAGGATATGAATTCTATGAAAAACTTCTTGAAATTTTCAATCATCATTGGCGTATTCTTATCCATCTACATCATGGGTGAAAGCATGATTAATCTCATACTTCCCGATCATCAAACGATAACAAATTCATCGTTACTCTTTGTGTATGGCGGTATGGTAGGATACATTTTGTTCATCGTTTTTGTATCGATTTTACAAAGCGATGGATTTAGACAATTGAAGGAAGTCAAAC
>JANJXB010000115.1 GCA_024709245.1 Acholeplasmataceae bacterium
GATAGGAAGTGGTGTTTTTGCTGGTAATCCTTTTTGGATAATCAGTAATTGGTTCAATAAGACGTCTCGATCGACACTAAAAATCATATGCGGGCTCCTTTTATTTCTTTAATTTATCTTTAAATATTGTTGTTATAAATGTGGGTTTGTGGATAAATCCCATAAAGGCTTCATACCGCTATTATTATACCATATTTCCAACAATCAAGACACAGTTATTTTTTATTAAATGCATCAATTTTTTTGATTAATGTATCGATTGCGACCTTCATTGTTGGATCTTGTTTGATATCATTTTCTATCTTTTCACAAGCAGCTAATACAGTGGAATGATCTCGATCACCAAATAAATTACCAATCGTTTTGTAAGGTATGTTGTATCTAGATTTAATCAAATACATTGCAATATGTCTTGGAAGAATATACTTTGTATGTCTCTTTTTTCCAATCAAATCTTCTAAGGTGATTCCATAGAAATCACTGACAACAGACTGAATGCGATCATAGTTATTTTCGTTTAAAGAATCGCTCTTTCTCTTTGTTTTTAAAAGCGGTTCTAAGGCTTCATTGACACTCTCAACGGTTAAATCAAGGTTATTGGTAAGACAATAAAACAATACACGTTTTAAGGCACCTTCAAGTTCTCTGATGTTGGTCACAAATGATGATGCAATAAAGTCTAAAACCTCAACTGGAATATCATGAATGTCCGAAGATTCTGATGCGAGTTTTCGCTTCAAAATCTCAATGCGGTGCTCCAAATCAGGAACTTGAATATCAACGGTCAATCCGACTTCAAATCTTGAAGTCAAACGAGTCATAATATTCTTAAGTTCGGAAGCGGGTTTATCAGATGTGATGACAATTTGCTTGTTTTGCTGGTAGAGATAATCGAATAATTTGAAGAATTCCATTTGAGTCTTGGTTGCTCCACCCATGATTTGGATGTCATCCACCAACAATACATCGATATCTCTATACTTAGCATTGAAGTCTTCCATTTTTTCTTTCTTTAGAAGGTTGGCGAAATCTTCAATGAATCCATCTGCTTTCACGTATAGCACTTTTTGGTTAATGTCTTGGTCCAATATGTAGTTACCAATCGCTTGCATCAAATGTGTTTTACCAAGTCCTACATCACCAAAAATATAGAGTGGATTTGCAACGGCACCAGGTTGATCGGCAACTTTCATAGCCATTCTGAAAGCAAACATATTCGATTTCCCAACAACGAAATTATCGAAGGTATACGTCGCATTCAAGTTTCCTGGACGATATTTCAAGTTTAAGTTACGTTCAGGACTGACCAAAGTTTCTTCTGGAAGCAATTCTGATTGTGTAACAAACTTAAATCGAATGGGTGATTTATTAAATTTTGTTGCGAGATCGTTGATTTTCGTCAGATACATTCTGTTGATTCTGTTTTTGATGAATTCGCTTTGAACCAGTACATAAACATGATCGTTTGCGTACTTGTGAGTACTCTTAAGCGGTTCAAAAAGTTCAGCGTATGTTTCTTCGTTGAAAATGATCTCTAACTCGGCAAGAATTTTCTGCCAGAGCAGGTCGTAAGTATTCATGTGCGTACCCCTTGATTCTTATGAAATTATGATAACACACAAGAGGAAATGTGAGAGGAAAACTTATCAACAGTTTTTGTGGATAACTTTCGAACGACACTGTGGGATTGTGTGTACAATGTGGGAAACTAGGGTGATTTATGGCCTTTATAGAGCGAATTTTTGAGTTTACTCTTTTATCCACATTCCCACAAAAATGTGGTTAAGTTACCCACAAATCATTACAGAATTATTAAATGAAAATAGATTGAAAAATCACCATGAAAATCATCATTCGCGTATACGTGTGCATTTTAATAGAAAAGTAAAGTTTATGGTTGACAAAAAATGGGTCTTTATATATAATGAAAAAGCATGGTTTCGCAAGAAAGGTGGTTTTATTTGTGAAAAGAACATATCAACCAAGTAAGCTGAAGCGCGTCAAGACTCACGGATTCAGAGCAAGAATGTCTACTGCTGGTGGTCGTCGCACACTCGCTCGTCGCAGATTGAAAGGCCGCGCAGAATTAACTGTCTAATTGAATATTATTTTAAAACACTCGGATTACTCGGTTAAAATAATGACACATGTTATTGTTGAGTAATCAATTTTTTTTAGGACAAATCTATGGATAAAAGATATCGCATAAAGAAGAATAGCGAAATCGATGCGATCTTTAAACTAAAAAAAGTCAAAGGTGACAGTTGCTTTGCAGTCTATCAATCAGACGACCCGCAGGGGACAAACGTGAGATTCGCCATCTCAATCGGAAAAAAATACGGAAACGCTGTTGAACGCAATCTTGCCAAACGCAGAATTCGTATGATTGTGGCTGAATTCAAGGATCAATTTATGAAAAATAAATTATTCATCATTGTCGTCAAACCCTCCGTGCGGGAATTGTCGTATTCGGAGATGAAGGCCAAATTATCCCTTCTCATCCAAAAATCAAAACTAACGGAGAATATCAATGGGTAAAAGAATTGTATTTATTGCCATGATGCTGTTGCTTGTCTTCAGCTTGGCAGCCTGTGGATCTAAAGAAGATCCCACAGAACTCGTCGTTGTGAATAATCCCATCGGCGAAAAACTCGTATTTGAACATACAGAAGCAAATAACATCCTATTCAAAGGTGAAGATGGACTTTCGTATTGGACAGTTTCAAAAGCAGGTATAGGTACCCTTGTTGAATATGAAGGGTCTTTACCAACAACAGTGTCTACAGACGCTAATGGTGTTAGAACCTATACATTTGCAGTTGACAACATTACGACATCATTTCAAATTTATGTCAAACCAGAAGTCTTGGTAGGTAATCCTGATGACATCGTGATGGTGACGTTCCGATTTGAAAAGGATTCCGTCTTATTCCAAAGAGGAGAATCCTTTAATCCAGCAGGAATGACTGCATACATCGTTGAAAGAGATGGAGATATCACCATTAAAAATGGTGCAGAACATCCAGAACTCTTTAATGACAACGATTATGATCCAATTGGAGAAGATGGTTATCGCAACGAAGAAACCTTTGTTATCACATTTACAACACCTGGATTTGATCCGATTGACATCACAGTTTACGTTGCTGGTGGCGAAAAACCTATTTCAACAGCTGATGCAACATTCTTTGATTACATTCTAGTCATTCCGGTTGCTTTCCTCATGAACTTCTTTGCAAGCATCATGGGTAATTCTTTTGCACTCGGTATCTTATTTACAACTATTGTTGTACGTACACTCGCATGGCCTATTTATGCGAAGAGCAACGATATGTCGATCAAGATGAATATTGCACAACCTGACATGGCTCGCCTGCAAGCTAAATATGCAACACGTAAAGATCCTCAGTCACAACAACAGATGCAAATGGAAATGATGCAGATTTACAAGAAACATGGTATCAACATCTTCGGATGTCTCATGCCATTCTTGCAAATGCCAATTTTCATCGCAATGTACGGTGTCGTCAGACGTGTAACACTTGAGGGTGGCATGTATGCGGATTCCATTACCAATACTAATTTCTTTGGAATCAATCTTGCGAATACACAAGATGGTATCATCGGCATGGTGCTTGCAGCGTTGGTAGGTATTAGTATGTATATTTTGCAGTATATTTCAATGAAGAAGCCTTCATATGCGAAAAACACTGCAAAACACGTTCCAAATCCTCAAGCTGAACAGACTGAAAAGACAATGAAATTTGTCAGTTACTTCATGGTCATCATGATGGCGTTTGCATCTTATCAAAGCAATGCACTCGCATTATATTGGATTTTTGGTAACATCTATTCATTAGGACAGACTTTATTGAACAGAAAACTCAACGAGAAAAAACACGAACAATTGAAACAGAAACAATTGATGGGGTGATTGAACATGTTAAAAAGAGTCGAAATTGAAGCAAAAACATTACAAGATGCTGAAAAGCAGGCTGTTGAACTGTTAAAGATTCAAATCGATAAGATTAAGTTGACAGTTTTGAAGGAAAAAAAGAATCTATTGGGATTCAGTACATCCACCGTTTATGAAGCAACACCCAATGTGAATCTTGCACTTGAAGGCAAAATCTATCTTGAAAACATCTTAAAAACCATGGAAATCAAGACTCGAATGGAAGTGAGAACACTTTCTGAAGGTGCCGAAATCCATTTCCATGTTGAAAGTGATGAAAATGCACTCTTGATTGGACGGGAAGGCAGAACACTGCTTGCACTTCAATTCTTATTGAGAAACTATTTGAATTTATACGTAGAAGACCACGTCTTGGTTGCACTTGACATTGGTAATTACCACGAAAACAGAAGAAAACAACTTGAAATTCTTGCAACTAAAACCGCTAAGGAAGTCGCACAGACTAGAATTGCAGTCAAACTGGATCCAATGAACGCATTTGATAGACGTATCATTCACACCAAATTATCGGAGTGGCGCGATGTGATCACTGAATCAGAGGGCGAAGGCGAAGAAAGAGCTCTTGTTATTAAACCCAAAAGGTAGTCATTTGACTACTTTTTTTCTCATTAAAGACTTTGAAGGGTGCATCAAAAAATGGTATAATGATGTCACCAAAGAGGTGTGAAGATGGTCAAAAAGGCGAAGAAAAAGTTTAATTTAATCAAAAAACTCAAGAAAACACTGAAAATCACACTGATTATCATCTTATCTGCACTCCTTTACTCTGTTGGGGTTGCAACTTCTGAAAACATTCGAGTAAACCGCATGGTGGATGACTTCAAAGCTCGTGCAGTGTTTGAATATGAAACAGAGATCACCTACAGTCAAGGTGTTAATCAGACCAGAAGATACTACAGTGTTCCACGTGAAACATCGTATGAACTTGCAGATACACGTTCAGTGTTTACGGACTCAACGAGACGATTACTCGGACAAAAAGGCGATATCTTTGTCACTCAAGACACTCCATTTCCGTATATCCCAGTGGTTCACCAAGTCGGTTCATTCTATTTTGGCGGACATGCTGCCATTCATAATGGAAATAATCGCTTCATTGAAGCAACCGGATTTCCAGATGATGATGAATCTGTATTAGATATTATCCTACACCCAGGCAATGAACCCCATGATTTTAGTGTGACAGTAGCAAGATCAGCAACCAACTATTGGATGAATTCAAACTTTAGAACGAGCGATGATCCATCTTTTGAAACGTATGGCACATATTATCGGAAAGAATTCTTTGTCTTGCGTGCAAGAAATGTTACATCAGATCAAATTGATGCAGCTGTTGCCTATGCGGATGATAAGGTTGATCGAGCACTCTATAACTTCACGTATTTCTTTAACACCAAATATAAGTTTGGTTGTACCGATTTAGTCTCAAGAGCATATCAAGATGCATTGGTTGAACCAGAGCGGCAAAGAGATTATTCAAGAGCACTGAATGATGATCGTTTCATCACAACCATCAACGATATCATTCTCTCAAAAGACACATACATGACGGTGTATGTTGAGGTGATCGACGATGTATTTCACATCTATTACCTGGAAGATGTATAGGAGGAACATATGCTCGATTATATCATTATCGGATTTCTTGCCTTATTATTGATCCTTGTTACTTATGGAGTTCTCCTCATTAAGAAAGGTCAAAAACCAGAAATTGATACCGAAAAAGAATATCAAAAGATGGAAAATGAACTTAAACTGTATTTCCAAAAAGAGTATGGTGAACTCAAATTTGAAGTTTCCAAACTCATCAATGATGCAAGTAAGACAAGCGTTAGCGATTTGAATACCTTTAAAGATAGTGTTTTAACGTTTATGGATTCTAAGTTTAAGGATATCAATACCAAAGTGGATCAAAAACTTGGCGAAGGATTCAATCAAACGAATGTTACCTTCCGCGATGTCGTTGAACGACTCGCCAAAATCGATGAAGCACAAAAGAAAATTGACGCCCTCTCCACGGAAGTTATATCGCTTAACGATTTATTGACCGATAAGAAAACCAGAGGAATTTACGGTGAAGTTCAACTCTATGCACTACTTTCTGCGGTCATGGGGGACAATAAATCTCTTTATGAAAAACAAAAGACCATGCCGAATGGATATATTGCAGATGCCATTATTTACGCACCCGAACCCATTGGAATGGTTGCGGTAGACTCTAAATTCCCATTGGACAACTATAAACGCATGATGAACAAAGAACTTGGTGATGCAGACCGTAAACAAGCCGAGAAAGATTTTAAAAATGATGTCAAGAAACATATTACAGATATCAAGACAAAATACATCATCGAAAACGTCACTGGCGATCAAGCATTTATGTTTGTTCCTGCAGAAGCAATCTTTGCAGAAATTACAGCACACCATGAAGATTTAGTGGATTTATCACAAAAAAACAAGGTCTACATTGTATCACCTACCACACTGATATCCACACTCTCCCTCATCCAAATGGTTGTCAAAAACTTAGAAAGAGATAAACAAGCGGCAGTCATTGTCGATGAATTGCGTAAACTCGGTGATGAATTCAGACGATATACAGATCGTTGGGATAAACTTAAGAAATCCATTGAGAGTGTATCGAAGAATGCTGAAGCGGTTGCTGTGACATCTGTAAAAATATCAAATAAGTTCCAACATATTTCAGAAGCGAAGTTTGACATGATTGAATCTGATGATGTCATTGAGATTGATGTTCCAGAAGAACAAGAGTGATTGACAACAGCGATGTATCAGTATATAATGAATGAGAAATCGATGAAGAGACACACTCGAAGTGATCACTTTGACAAGCGAGCCGGGGTTGGTGGAAGCCCGGTCATAAATGACTTCAAGTAACACTCGGAGAGACAGCAGAAATCTTTATGAAAGTAGACCTGTCCGTATGCTCGCGTTAAGAGTGTTAAGAGGGCTAGAAATCATTCTAGAACTAAGGTGGTACCGCGTTATATCAACGTCCTTAGAGCAATCTTTGGGCGTTTTATTTTTTAATCAACATGTCGGCTTCATCAAGCCGAGAAAGAGGTATGTTTATGGAAACAACAGTCAAGCAAATTTACAGAGAAACTGACGATCAATTGGGCAAGGAAATTGTCTTATATGGATGGGTCAGAAATAATCGTGCGCAAAAAGAATTCGGCTTCATCAACTTCCATGATGGAACCTTCTTTGAGACACTTCAGGTGGTCTATGAAGAAGCGAAATTATCCAACTTTAAAGATGTTCAAAAGATTAGAGTAGGCAGCTCGGTTGAAGTGAGAGGAGAACTGATTTTGACTCCAGATGCAAAACAACCTTTTGAAGTAAAAGCAAACATCATTACACTCCTTGGTGACTCTGATGAAGATTATCCCATTCAACCCAAAAGACACACAAGAGAGTTTTTGCGTGAAGTTGCTCATCTCCGTGCCAGAACGAACCTATTCCATGCAGTTTTTCGAATGAGAAGTGTTGCTGCGATGGCAGTCCATGAATTCTTCCAACAAAGAGGATTCATTTATACCCACACTCCCATCATCACCGCAAACGACGGAGAGGGAGCGGGTCAGATGTTTGCAGTGACTACACTGCCACTTGAAAAAATCCCATTCAACGATGACAAGTCCATCGATTTTAAGAAGGATTTCTTTGGCAAGCGGACAAACCTAACTGTCACTGGACAATTAGAAGCTGAAGCCTATGCTCTTGCATTCAAGAATGTGTATACGTTTGGCCCCACATTTAGAGCAGAAAATTCCAATACACTTAGACATGCATCAGAGTTTTGGATGATTGAACCTGAAATGGCATTCGCAGATTTGGAAAAGAACATGCAAGTCGTTGAGGACATGGTGAAATTCATCATCAAGTATGTTTTTGAGAAACTACCAGAAGAAATGGTGTTTTTCGATCAGTTTGTTGAAAAAGGATTGACGGATCGTCTACTCAAGGTCTTAAATCAACCTTTCGCAAGAGTCACGCACAAAGAGGCTATTGATATCTTATTAAAGAGTGGTGTGAAATTTGAAAACACGCCAAGACATGGTCAGGATATCAACACTGAACATGAAAAATATTTAACAGATCGTCATTTCCAATCTCCAGTGTTTGTCATCAACTGGCCTAAAGATATTAAAGCATTCTACATGAGACTCAATGATGACCAAGAAACTGTGGCTGCGATGGATTTGCTTGCACCAGGATCAGGAGAATTGGTCGGAGGATCACAAAGAGAAGAGCGTTTAGATTATTTGTTGAAGCGCATGAAAGAAATGCATGTGCCACAAGAAGGACTAGAGTGGTATGTTGATTTAAGAAAGTATGGCGGATGCGTCCATTCAGGTTTTGGAATGGGATTTGATCGCCTGATCATGTATCTGACTGGCGTTGAGAATATCAGAGACGTCTTACCATTCCCAAGAACACCTAAAAACTGTGAGTTTTAGAGGCCGATAAGGCCTTTTTTTCTGCTTTGAAAGAGGTTAAGCAATAACTACGTTATAGTGATTATAAAATGATGAAATTATAATCGATGTAAAACACATAGTGTTTTAATCATCACGATGCATTAAATAATCATTTCTTGATTGACAAACGATTTTGAACATACTATAATTTAATTACCCCTAAAAGCGCTTTCACGCGAAGAGTTTGAAAAAAATGCGTAAAAATAACTCTTTTACTTACCTCATTTTGTTGTAATTGATGACGTATTATTATATAATACAGTTGTTGAGGTGAGTAGTCATGTCTATTATTTACAATACTATTCAAACGAATCAAACGGAAACGACGTCAATCGTTTTTTTGATACAAGACGTATAAGGTGCTTTTGGGATAGCCATCAGTACTTTTCTTTTTTGCAAAAGTAAATATACATAAGGAGTATCGAGATCACATGGAGATCAGACTTGAGCATTTATCGAAAATCTTTGTTGATAAGACAGGGAGAGAAACACGCGCAGTAGACAATATGGATTTAGTCATTCCATCAGGCAAACTGGTTGGATTACTTGGACCATCGGGATGTGGTAAAACAACCACTTTATTTATGATAGCAGGTCTTCATAAGCCAACCCATGGCAAAATTTTCTTCGGTGATGATGATGTCACCAAACTATCATCAGACAAAAGAGGAATTGGTTTAGTTTTCCAAAACTATGCGCTCTACCCCCACATGACGGTTCGTCAAAACATCATGTTTCCGCTTGAAAATCTGAAAATCGAGTACAACGAAGCTGTTGCAAGAGTCAATGAAATGGCTAAATTGGTCGGTATCGAAGATCAACTGGATAAAAAACCAGCACAGCTATCCGGTGGTCAACAACAACGTGTCGCTATTGCAAGAGCACTTGTTAAAAAACCACGCGTTCTTTTACTGGATGAACCACTTTCCAACTTGGATGCGAGACTTCGCCTTCAAACCAGAGAAGAAATCAAACGTATTCAAAAAGAAACAGGGATTACAACCATTTTCGTTACACATGACCAAGAAGAAGCGATGAGCATTTCGGATGAAATCGTCGTCATGAACTTTGGTGTTGAACAACAAAAAGATGTACCTCAAAAAGTCTATACCAATCCACACAACCTATTCGTTGCTAAATTCTTAGGAAATCCACCGATTAATGTCTTAAGAGGGGAAATTAAATCCAATCAACTTTTCATTCAAGGTGTTTTGATTGGCGATAAAATAGCTAAAGACGGACTCTATGATGTCGGTCTAAGACCTGAAGACTTCAAGATTGATGAAAAAGTAGGCATTGCTGTAGAACATCCAGAAGTGGAAATTACAGGTAGAGACACACTCATCCGTTTCATGATCGGTGATACTCAAATCCGCGCATTGGTCGATTCAGAAACATACTCTACCGCTAACCAGATACGTTTGACTGTCCGTTCGAATAAGATTCATTTGTTCGACATTGAAAGTGGTGACGTCATACGATGAAAACCACACTGAAATCTTGGGTGTGGAGCGTTCGAAACTTCTTTTCAGGTATAAAATCCAAACTACACCTGAAAGTGAATCTTCCAACAGGGCTGAAAGCGTGGTTCTATCTCGCTCCAGCACTCATCTTACTCGCAATTTTTACATTTTATCCGATCCTAAATGCATTTAGACTCGTGATCTATCAAGGATACCAACTGATTAGAGATACCGATGGTAGACTCGTTGAAAGTATCACAGGCTATACACTCTTTGGTAACTTCATCCGAGTGCTATCCGCTGATAACTTCATTTTGCCATCCAGTCATACGAATTCAAGCGTATTACTGAATACACTCGCAATCGTCTTCATTTCGGTTCCAATTTCCATTCTTTCTTCATTGTTTGTTGCAGCAACACTCAACTCCATCAAACCTTTGAAGAGTTTCTTCCAAACCATCTACTTTCTCCCCTACATTACCAATACACTTGCCATTGGTTTAGTGTTTGCGTATATGTTTAAAAGTGGAGAGTCTGGAATTATCAACCAATTCTTCATGATCTTCGGTATTGATCCGGTTTCTTGGATTGAACGAGGAGCAACCTACTGGAGAGCAATGACAGTCTTGATTGCCTTCGGTGTCTGGGACGGCATGGCGTTCAAAATCATGGTTTTCATGTCCGGGATGCAAGGTATTGACCAACAATACTACCAAGCTGCAGCCATTGATGCAACCCCAAAGCGTCGAATCTTCACACGGATTACAGTACCTATGATTTCACCGATGATTTTCTACATCGTGGTTACTTCCATCATTGGTGCATTTAAAACATATTCATCGGTTGTTGCCATCTTTGGTGACAGTGCAACACCTGATGGTGCAAACTTTAACTTAAAAACCATCGTTTTCCATATTTATGACTATATCTATAGCGGTGAAAACATTTCACTTGCAGCCGCAGGATCATTGTTCCTGTTTGCCATCATTCTGATGCTGACCCTCTTGCAGATGTATATCGGCAAGAAGCGCGTTCACTACTAGGAGGAGACATCATGAACAAAGAACAAGTCAAGCACATTAAACAGTTTGAAAATATCATTCATGGTATCGATCTCGTCTTTTTCCTCATTTATGTTGGATTGTTTGCATACTTATTCGGATTTATTCAAGTTCCTACGACACCCCCTGAAGTTGAGACAATTTATCAGTATGTCATCTTTGGTATGAACATCAATACACCTATCCTCAACACATGGATGAGTTATCTTGCAATCTTCATCATCGTGACATTCCCATTGTTATTCATCAATTTCAGAAAGACTCAGAATCGTGAGTACTATGAATATAATCGTTGGGTTGCAGGAAACCTCTTCGCTGGTGGCATCATCTCATTACTTGTACTTAATCCCATCAGTGCAGTATTGAAGATTTATTTATCTCGAAGAATCCTTCTTGAATCCGAAAAATACGGTTTCAAGAAAGCAGCAACACTTCTTGGACAAGGATTTGTTAACTTATTCAAGAAAAAGCCAGCGGATCCTGATGAAGTTGAAGGTGAATTGAAAGAAGTCATTAAGAAACAGGTGATGAGAACATTCATCCGAGTATTCTTCTCCTATTTCTTCTTGTCGGTTGTCGCACTTCTAATCTTCATTCCATTCTACTGGATGATACTCACGGCTCTCAAAACATATTATGAATCTAACCTGACCAACACACCCAGATTCTTCATTGCACTTTCTGAAATGCAATGGATGAACTTCAAGTACGTTGTCACTGAAATTGACTTTGGTATTTATATTAGAAATACACTCACTGTCGGCTTATGGGCAACTGCAGGTACTCTCGTCACAACCGTTCTTGCAGCATTCGCCTTCGCAAGACTCGAGTTCAAGGGTAGAGATACAATCTTCTCAGTCTTGTTGATGACGATGATGATTCCAGGTGAACTCTATATTTTAACCAACTATCTTACCGTCAGCCAAGCCGGAATCGGTTGGATTGGTGGACCCACAGGAACCAATCAGTATTATTTAGCGATGATTGTCCCATTCTTAACATCTGTATTCTACATCTTCTTCTTAAGACAAACGTTCAAACAGATTCCAGATACCTTGTATAAAGCAGCCAAGGTTGACGGATCCTCTGATTTGAAGTATCTTGCACGTGTCATGATTCCCATTGCTGGACCTACCATTTTCACGATTACGATTTTGAACGTCATCGGTTCATGGAACGCCTTCATTTGGCCAAGATTGATCACATCTGTAGGTGATGTCAACGAAGGAAGAGGATACTGGCTGATTTCTGCAGCCTTAAGAGATGCAGACTTTACAACCGGTGGTACAAATCCACGCGTCATGTTCAATTTACAAATTGCAGCATCCGCGATTGTCACCATCCCACTGATCATCGTGTTCTTGTTACTCAGAAAATACATTATGTCCGGCGTCGGCAGAAGCGGGACTAAAGGATAAAAAGGAGGAAAAAGATGAAGAAAATATTCTCATTGTTGTTTTTAGTCACAAGCGTACTATTCATCACCGCTTGTGTTGAAGTCAGAAATACACCCCCTGCACTGACTGGTGTTGTTGCTGAAGTCACGATTGATTTTGGTGATACATTTGATCCACGTGCTGGAATCACTGCATTTGATGAGCAAGATAAAGATTTGACGAGTGCAATTGAACTCGTTGGATACAATCCTGCATGGCTAGAAGACTCCAGAGGCGGTGTCTACAGCTACACAGTTTATGTTGAAGATTCTGAAGGATTGAGTGCATCTATTGCTGTTCAACTTACCATTGTAGGTTCTGTTGAACAAACCGTCTCATTACTGTATGTTCAAGAAGCTCAAACATACTATGTTGGATCTAGAACCTATGATCCACTAAGAGGTGTGAAGGCAATTGATACTCGAGAAATCGATGAAGATGGTAATCCACTCGATTTGACAGATGAAATCGAAGTTGTTGGCTTACCCAACTTGAATAGAGCGGGTCGCTTTAGCTTCCAACTCACCGTTCAAAATGAACTGGGAGCAACTGCAACGAAGACGGTTTCACTCACGGTTAAACCTGCAGTAAGCACCATTCCAACCGAATTAACAACTGAAGCAATCGAACTGACGTTGTGGCATTCTAACGGTTCAACGATTGAAGGCGCATTGAAGACCTATGCAAACAACTTCAAGCTACTCTATCCAAACATCACCGTGAACATAGTGAAAAACGGTGATAACTACGATATGCTCAGACAAAATACGGTTGCTGCTATCAAAGGTGGCACACTACCCAACATCGTACAAGGTTATCCTGACCATGTTGCAGAATACATTCAAACCAACGCTGTCATTTCCGTGAACCCATACATTGATCATCCAGTTTGGGGATTTGATCCAGCAATTGAAAACGAAAAGTTTGAAGATATTCTATGGAAGTATCGTAACGAAAATAGCCAATATACAACCGATGGCGAATTCTATTCACTACCATTCAACAAGTCCACTGAAGTCATGATTTACAACAGCGATGTTGTCAACGCACTGATTGCAGCAGGTAAACTCACAGAATTCCCGAAGACTTGGCAAGATTTATTTGCGGTTTCAAATGAATTTGAAGAAGTTGCCAATACCTATATTGATCAATATGGTACAGCACTGAACTTAACTTTGGCTGAAAAGAATTTAGCTAAAGAACAATTCGTACCCTATTCCTATGACTCAGAAGAAAATGCGTTCATCACACTCCTCCGTCAATGGGGCGGAAGCTATACCGGACTTAATTCAGAACGTAAGGGTGTCGCACTCTATGATTCAGCAGAAGCAAGAGCGATGCTGACTTACTTCAATACCCATAGAGATAAGCTCACATTACCTGCAAACTGGGGTTCTGACTACGCATCTGATATTTTCAAGAAGGGTCAAACTTTCATGACGATTGGTTCCACTGGTGGTGCATATTACAACACACCAGCGATGGTCAATGGTCAATACCTATTCAACTTTGATGTTGCTCCCATCCCTTACAATAAGGATCTCCCACAATTTGCAACTGCCATTCAGCAAGGTACAAACATGAGTTTGGTTGCAACCGGTACGGATCAACAAAAATTAGCATCATGGTTATTCCTTAAGTATTTGAATAGCAATCAGGTTCAATTAGACTTTGCACTGAGAACGGGTTATCAACCCACAAGATCTTCTGTCTATGTCACACCACAATATCAACTTTTGATGAGTGGCATTGCACAAGATGGTGTTACACCACTTCAAGGCGAAGACTTAATGAGAGCCAAAGCAGCGAAAGCAGCAGCAGCACAATCAGAAATTCTATTCTTTGACCCAGCATTCGTTGGATCATCTGCGATTCGTGAAGGTGTTGGTATTACTTTCAAACGTATCATTCTCCCAACAGAGGGTGACACCGTAGAAAATGCATTGCAATATGCAATTGCAGAAGCAAGACGTATCTTAGGGTAATTCGTTTTCTAAACATAGAAAATAAAAATAGGAGGATTTAAATGAAGAAGACACGCGTACTACTCGTAGTACTCTTGGCAGTATTTGTCGGCTTTCTTGCAGCTTGTACATCCACAGAAGATTTACTAGCTGAAGCAAAAGACGAATTAGTTGCTCACTACGCTGAAACACTTAGCGACGAAGAGTATGAAGTTACAGCCAATGTAACACTCATTACAACGATTGGTGATGCAACGATCAGCTGGACTTCCAGCAACACAGCAGTTTTAACCGCTGCAGGTGTTGTCACAAGACCAGATAATGATACCAATGTGACACTGACAGCAACACTTACGATTGATGGAGAAACCATCACTCACCAGTTTAGAGTTGTTGTTAAGGCTCGTGAAATCACAGTTGCTGAACAATTGGAAGCTGCGAAAGCACTTCTTATTGCACAATATGCAGCAACCATCGGTGATGATGAATATGAAGTCATTGAGAATTTGAGCCTTGTAACCACCATCGGTGGCGCAGCAGTCTCTTGGTCATCCAGTGAACCAACGATCATTACCAATGCAGGTGTTGTCACTCGTCCAGTATTTGCTGTAGGCGATCAGACAGTCACTCTCACTGCGACATTGACCATCGGCTCACAATCAGTCACTCAAGTATTCTATGCATTCGTACTTGCTAATGCGAAGACAATCAATGAAACACTTCAAGAAGTGCTTGCAGTTGTCACCACATTCCCAGCAGTCGAAGGTATCACAGGTGCTGAAACTTGGTTGGAATTCCCAGCAACTATCGTTGTTGGCGATACAACTTATAATGTTGTATGGACTTCCTCACATCCAGACGTATTAGGCATTGATGCTACAGTGACTCGCCCAGCTTCCGGTGAAGCAAACGTGCTTGTCACAATGACAGCATCCATTACTGTGGGTTCAGTCACTGAAACCATGGAAAAGACATTCTTGGTCTTTGCATATGAATCTTCAACACTTCTTGCTTCAATTGCTGAAGTTTATACTGTTGAACCAGGCACATATGTCAAATTCGAAGGCGTTACAGTCATTGGTAAGATGTCTGGTGGTACATTCTTTACAGATGGTACAACAGTCATTTATGTCTTTGACACAACAACTATTTATAACAGTGTTCAAATCGGACAAGCTTATGACTTAGAAGGTGTCTTTGGATACTACTTCAATGCTCCACAACTTGCAAATGATGTGACACGTCCTCTGAAGGCAACTCCATCTTCAGCAACTCCAGCATCTCTCGATGGTAGACCTTCTACAGTCAACGCCGCAATCGCAACTAAACCAGCACCTTCTGGAGCAAATCCAATGGTTTATGACTACATCGCAGTCACTGGCAAATTAGTGATTGATAATCAAGAAACAGCTGACGTTGTTGATGGCATCAGAAGATATAACACGTTCATGGTAGATACTACATTTGAAGGTACTCAAGTCATCAAGACTTTGGCTTCTGGTAAGGCAACAGAATACAATACCCCAGCTATCGTCATTTATTATCAATCCCCATCTAAAGTTGCATTATCTGCACTTGACGGTGAAACGATTACCATCAACCTCCTGCTTTATGGATGGAGAACAGATAGAAACGTATGGTATGCAGTTTATTTCGGTGACACTACAGATATCGAAGTACAATTTGCAAATGATACCGAAGCAGTAGCAGCTGTTAAAGCTGGTTTAACTCAACCTGCAACAGTGACTACAGCAGCAACACTTGAATTGTTAACCGCACAATATGGTGCAACCATCACTTGGGCATCTTCGAATGAAGCGTTGATCAATCCAACTACAGGTGTTGTCACTCCAACTGCGGGTCAACAGATTACAGTTACACTTACAGCAACCATCACTAAGGGTGAAGTCACAGATACTAAGGTATTCACAATCAAGGTTGGCGAACTTCCAATGTCTACAGTTGCTGAAGTTATCGGTGTTGCAAACACAACAGCCATCAGAACGAAGGGCGTTGTCACTGCAGCTGAATACTACAGAACATACTTTATTCAAGATGCAACCGGCGGTATCGCAATTTATACATCTAACTCTACACTATTGGCATTCTTAAAGGCTAACATCGGTAAAGAAGTTGAAGTCATTGGTACAAGAGGCGCATTCAATGGTCTACGCCAGATTGCTCCAACTGAAATTAAACTGGTTGGCGATGCAACACTTCCAGCAGCCGTTGACATCGATGCCATCGAACTCACAGTTGATGCACTGCTTCCTTATCAAGGTCAACTCGTTTCCATAACTCAATTGCTTGTGACTAACAGAACAGTTGATAGCTTTGGTAACGTGACATTGGTATTAAGCAAGGTTTCTGAAGGTAGAACCTTCCAGATGAAGTGGGATTCCAGAACAGTACTTGGAACTGCAGCAGCAGCTGTACTTGCTGACATTGCAATCAATGACGTTTTGAATATCACAAACGTTCTTGCATGGAATAACAACCCATTCTTCTATTTCACAGACACAACCATCGTGACTGAAACTACACTCACAGAAGCAAATAAGGTCAATGTTGACGCTGCAGCACTTACTGTTCCAGCAACTGCTGTTGAAGCAACAACATTCACACTTCCAACTACTGGAGCGAACGGTTCAACCATCGTTTGGTCTTCCAATAATACAGACTTGATTACAGCTGCAGGCGTTGTTACAATGCCAGTATCTGGTCAAGTGACTGTTACATTGACTGCAACCGTTACTTTAGGTGCAGCTTCTAAGGAAGTTACATTTGATGTATTGGTCGGAGTACCCGCAGCTCCCGAAGTATTCGCAACTGACTTGTTCATTTCTGAATACATTGAAGGTTCATCCAACAATAAGGCTATCGAAATCTATAACGGTACAGGCGCAACTGTTGACCTAAGCCAATACAGACTCGAACTCTATTCTAACGGTTCATCTACAGCAACCAACCCAATTACCTTAACAGGTACACTTGCTCACGGTGAAGTCTATGTTGTCTATAATGCATCTGCAGGTCCTGCAATTGTTGCACAAGGCGATGTAACATCAAACGTTACTTTCTTCAATGGTGACGATGCGGTTGCATTAGTCAAGAACAACGTAATCATCGACGTCTTTGGTGTTATTGGTAATGACCCAGGAACATCTTGGACCATTGGTGATGACGCAACAGCGACTGCTGATAATACAGTTGTTAGAAAACCTGGCGTGACTGGCCCATCAGCAACTTGGGATCCAACACAATGGATTGTGTATCCAATCGATACTTTCGATTATATCGGATCACACACCATGACTGGCGAATAATCATATCATTTTCAATTAAAGGGCTTGCTCCGGCAAGCCCTTTTTTCTCTTTATACATACCATATATGTGGTTTGTGTTATAATAATATTTGCCAATATGGAAAGGAGAACAAACCATGAGAAAACTATTATTTCCCATTGTCTTGTTTTTAGTTGTTTTATTAACCGCATGTCAAGAAGATCTATTACTCCCTGATTTAACAGGTAAAAATCCTGAAGAAATTCAATTGATCCTTGAAGCACTCAATTTAGAAGTTGATATTCAATATGAAGAAGATATTTCGATTACCCACAATACCTTTATCCGATATGAAATCGGATTTTCAACAGGTAAAAAGGTAAGTGAAGGTGACATCATCACGGTGTATGTCGCTGATAACGGAACCATACTTCCTGACCTAGCAGGTAAGACTGAATCAGAAGTCAAAGTCATTTTAGATGCACTGGATTTTTCATACGACTTTAAATACGAAAATAATTTCACTAAAAATGATTATGATTATAGCAGATATCTGAATTATGAAGCTGGAGACCTTTTGCCAAATGATGAAGTATTATCTGTTTATATCACATGGAATGGCTCACTAC
>JANJXB010000090.1 GCA_024709245.1 Acholeplasmataceae bacterium
TAAGCTTGAAGTAATTTGAGTTTATTGATGACGAGTTCGAATGATCCAATCAAGAATGTTTCTGTGATTTCGAGACTGATTGAGTGCTTCTTTAATTCATACTGTTCAAAAATGGAGATGACTTCACTGACGAATCCAGCCTGTAACAACTGGACAGGGGAGACGTTGATCGAAATGTGCGTGTTATACTTTTCCATTTCTTTGGCAATCATAAACGTTTCATGCAATGCGATACGGCCAATATCGATGATCATGTTATTCTTTTCTGCCATTTGAATAAACTTAAGAGGTGATTCTGAAGCATATTTGGGATTATTCCAACGAATCAATGCTTCAAATCCAGTGATGCGTTCTTCTTGGTTATTGTACTGCGGTTGGAAGACCATGTAGAATTCTTGATTTTTGATGGCATTAGCCAAATCGATTTCCATGCGCTGTTCTCGAGAAGCAATCAATGACAACGAAACGTCATAAACAAATTCTTTCTGCATGGCGGATTCTTTGGCGTGATTTAATGCAAGCATCATGTTTTCATAACAAACTTCAGGATTCAAGATTTCATAGCGATCGAGTTCGATATTGAAAATCCCCATTTTAATATCAATGTTGATAAAGTTCTTTTCAAGTGTGATGGGTTTTTCAAATTGAGTGATGATCTTAGATGTCCATCGCTTAATCCATGTAAAGGATTCAATATCCTTGAATAAAATGATGAAGTTATCATTCTTCGTATTGTAAAGTGTTGCTGGATATCCTTCAAGAGATAAGCTTAAAGTTTCGGCTAAGATGGCTAAGAAACGTTCACCATTTCGTTCCCCAAGGAGTAAGTTGATTTTTTCAAAACTAACGACGTCCAGTGCGAGTAACACATTTTTCTTTGAAAGCATTTCTTTATCATCAAAGAGTGCTTGTAAATCTTGCATCAATGAATTTAAGTTGGGTAGATTGGTATTTGGATTGAACAATGCCATGTTTCGATATTCATCAAAACGACCTTCAATATTCGTGACATCATCACCGATGAGTAAATAACCACCCGTTGTTCTGATGGGTACCCAACGAATATAAGCTGTCTTATTGGCTCCTATATCGAAAAGTGCTGTAAATGCTCTTTGACGATGAATAACATCCTGAATGGCATCGATGTCGAAATCTTTCTTGATTTTGAAGTCTTTGACGTAATCATAAATGTCATAGTCACCCAAAAGCTTTCGAAAACTTTGATTGTAAGCGACAATTTTTCCATTCCCACGAATGCGAATGATGTAGGGTTTAGCATAATAATGCGTGAGTCTTGCATTTTCAATGTCATTAATCTTTGTTTCCAAGATTTTAAACAAGACGACGAGTGCTCCTGCAAACATCAAGAAGATGACAAAGAATAATGCCCATAAAATATTAATCAAGACTGACATCGACTGAAATACAACTTCGGTGTCATAGATCATCGCAAGATATAGTTGTTTTGCAGAAAACTCAATGGCCAATGGATTATAACTGATGATGGAATCCAAACTTAAAAAATCATGTTGGATTGCTCCACTGGATGATGAAGTCAATTGATCCTTTAGACTCAAAATAATTTCAGAGTTGCGATCGATATCGATATAGTCGTAGAAAAACCGGACATTCGATGTTGTAAATGATTTATAGACAATCAGATTGTCTGAATACATAATCATGAAATCACGATGGGTAACCGAGAGATCCAACAATGATTCAAAATAAGGTTCAGCTTCTAAATAAGCGATGATATCATTGACTTTAAAGAAGATATACGGTGTCATGTTACCTTCTAAATCAAATGCATCAAAGAAAGTATACACACTGACATCTTCAGCAAAGTCGATGAGTTCGAAGTCATCAACATACTCATAGTCAATACCTTCTATGGTGAGTGTGCGTTGATCGAGTCGGCCAAAGCCTTCGTATGTAATCCCATTGGCAATGAGCTCAGCTTGATTGAGATAGAGTGCTTGAACTGGATCGAGGGACTGTGAGAGGTATATGTCAATGACACTTTCTAATCGTTGATAATCGAATTCAAGTTGGGCATTGATTCGTCCCGCCATGACATCACCAGTTTCAATGGTAAGATCAATGGCCTTCCGATTGATGAAGTCTCTTGAAATCATGGTATAAGCAAAAACAACCACCACCATCAGCAGTATGTAGGAAAGAATAAATGCAATGGCAAGTTTCCACGTATAGCGCTTCATGACTTCTCCTTGTATTCAGTCTACTTTCATTTTAGATGATTCATTCGTGAAATTCAACCAATCAGTGTGATATCATATGATGCATGTTCCTTTTGCTTTAGCAAAGAAAAAATCACATATTTTTCCCATGAATTGAGGGTCCGATGAGACTGGCTCACGAATGAAAATGCTTGAAGGCTTCATCAAAATAAAACAGTTCTGATCCTCGGAACTGTTTTGATTTAGAGATTATCATGTAGCCAAAATGGTCTTAAAAACATGTAAGAAATGCTTGATTTCTTGCATCGTAATCGTAAGCGGGGGTAAGAGACGAATGACATTTTGATGGGTGACATTGAGGAGTATGCCTGAATTCAGTGCTTTTTGCTTGATTGCTTCTGCATCACCTTTGATTTCAATACCAATCATCATCCCTTTACCTCTGATTTCTTGAATCATCTGAGACTCTTTTTGAATTTCAAAAAGACCTCGCATGAGTATGTTGGACTTTGCCAGCAACTCATTTTGAAAACCAGATGAGGATAGAATCTTGAACGTAGCAAGTCCAGCGGCACATGAGACAGGATTTCCACCAAACGTTGAGCCATGATCACCTGGTTTTAAGACGTTTTCAAGTCTTTTTGAGACCAACATCGCACCCAGAGGTAATCCTCCCCCAAGTGACTTTGCAAGGGACAATACATCGGGAATCAGTGTTGTATGCTGATACGCAAACATTTTTCCAGTGCGCATCAAACCTGTCTGAACTTCATCTGCAATGATCAGAAAATGGTATTTTTCCTTAAGTGCTATGATTTCATCGATGAATGCATCAGATAGTGGATGGATACCACTTTCCCCTTGAACCATTTCAAGAAAAATAGCACATGTTTTTTCACTGACAGCATGACGAATCGCTTCGATGTTATTTCTCTCGATATGAATGACTCCTGGAATGAGTGGTGAAAATGGTTCTTGATATTTCGGTTGTCCGGTGAGTGACAACCCACCCATGGTTCTTCCATGAAATGATTCATGAAGGGCAATGACTTCAATTTTCTCTTGATGAATGCTTTTTCCATATTTTCGGGCAAGTTTAAACGAAGCTTCGATCGCCTCTGTCCCTGAATTCGTGAAAAAAACTTTGGATGCAAAACTATACTCAACCAGTCTTTTCGCCAACTCATTTTGAGCTTCTGTCACAAAATAGTTTGAAAGATGCATATGTTTTTTCAACTGATGGTGTATTGCATGTTTGACTCTAGGATGCAGGTGACCGACACTATTGACTGCAATACCTGCATACATGTCTAAATATCTCTTTCCTTTGTCATCATAGATGTAAGAGCCCTTCGCTTTCTTGACAACAATGGGTAATCTTTTATACGTATTGAGAATGTAGTTCGCGTCTTGTTGGAGAGGATTCATGAATGCCTACTTTCTCAGATCGTCTAAGATCTTAGTCTTCTCAATCGTTTTTTCGTCTTTCATTTTAATCACACGTGCGGGTGAACCTGCAACCACTTGATTGGGTAAAACATCGGTTGTCACAATCGCACCAGCCGCAACAACAGCGCCATCACCAACCTTCACACCTTCCAAGATGACTGCATTCGCACCCACTAAGACATCATTTCCGATGATGACGGGTAACTTGGAGGGTGGTTCAAGAACACCTGCAACGACAGCACCTGCACCGATGTGACAATTGATTCCAATTTCTGCTCGAGCACCGACGACTGCATTCATATCAATCATCGTTTTTGAACCAATAACGGCACCAATATTGATGACTGCACCCATCATGATTACAGCATCCTCACCAATTGTGGCATGCTCTCTGATGATTGCACCTGGTTCAATTCTGGCTTTGATCTTGGTGATATCAAGAAGTGGAATGGCAGAATTTCTTCGGTCATATTCCAACACATAATCCTGGATCCACTTTGCATGATGACTGAGGAGGACCTCAACATCCTGGATTTCACCAAAAACGATCATCGTGTGATCGTCTCCGAAATATTTCAGTGACCCATAAGGAATGGAAAGCAGATGTTCACCTTTTAAGAACAGTTTTACAGGTGTTTTTTTCTTGGATTCTTTGATGAATCTTGCGATTTCATAGGCATCCATTTGAAATGTATTCATGATCATAACTCCTTCAGTAAATCTTGCATCTGATAAAATCCACGCTTTTGGTCAACAATCCAAAATGCAGCTTTCAATGCACCTTGAGCAAAGATGGATCTGGATTGTGCATAATGCGAAATCTCAATGATTTCATCTTGACCTGCAAACATGACGGTATGGTCACCGACAATAGAACCTCCGCGAACCGCATGAATGGCTAAATCTGTTTTTTCACGCTTTCCCTGGTGTCCTTGAACTTCTACAAGAGGTGTTTTGACAGATGAAATGATTGTTTTTGCCAAATGCTTCGATGTTCCACTGGGAGCATCGATTTTGTGATGATGATGCTTCTCGATGATTTCGACATCGAAATCAGGGACCAAAAGTTTCGAAATTTGTCGCAAAACATGGGACACCACTTCAATTCCAAAACTATAATTAGAACTCATAAAAATGGGAATGAGTTTTGAAGCCTGTTTGATTTTTTCCAGTTGCAAGGCAGAATGTCCAGTCGTTGCAATCACCAACGGCGTTTTATGCTTGACTCCATATGCCAAGATGTCATCCGTTAAGCTGTGATGCGAAAAATCGATGAGCACATTGGATTTTGGAACATCTTTTAAAAACTGGTAGGTTGACCCCACTTGATCGACATCATAGATGACTTCGACATTGGCCTTACTCTTTAAGAGTTCACAGATCAATGAACCCATTTTTCCACGTGAACCAACGACAGTCACTTTCATCGCTTGTCACCCAACAGATGATATTTTTCAAGAACATATTTCAATTGGGATACATGCTTGAGTTCCATCTCAACCAAAGGTAATCGGACAGATCCAACTGAAAGCCCCATGAGGTTCATTGCTGTTTTGACAGGAACCGGATTGGATTCAATAAACATCGATTGATGAAGTTCTCTTAAATAATGAGCATCCTGAATCGCTTCATCTGATCCATTTAAATAATCCATGACGACGTCATGTACTCTTCTAGGAATGATGTTCGCAGTAACTGATATGACCCCTTGACCTCCAAGCGCTAAAATCGGAATGGTTTGATCGTCATTGCCTGAATATGTGATGAAGTCCTTGGGAACAAGCTCAATGACTTTTGCAATTTGACTGATGTCACCGCTTGCTTCTTTAATGGCTTCAATATTCTTGACTTGAGATAATTCAAAGACGGTTTCTGGTAATAAATTGACTCCCGTTCTTGAAGGTACATTGTATAAAATGATTGGAATCGATACAGATTCTGCGATGGCTTTATAATGTGCATAAAGACCTCGTTGTGTTGGCTTATTGTAATAAGGAGTGACCAGCAACAATCCATCCGCTCCTACTTTTTCAGCATATTGGGATAAATGAATGGAATCTTTCGTGTTATTGCTACCAGAACCTGCAATGATTAAAACTCTTTTTTGAGCTACTTCAACAGCAAACTTAACGATTGCCTTCTTCTCATCCATCGAGAGTGTCGCAGATTCACCTGTTGTTCCAAACACGATGATGGCATCTGTTTTTTCTTCAATATGCCATAAAATCAAACGCTTTAATGCTTCATAATTGACTTCATCGCCTATGAAAGGTGTGACCAGTGCAACACCTGATCCTCTAAATAATCTCATCGTAATCCCTCCTTGATCATATGTTCTGCAATCTGAATCGCATTGGTTGCAGCTCCTTTTCTGACATTATCAGCTACAACCCATAGATTCAGTGCATGATGAGTGCTCTCATCTCTTCTTAATCTTCCGACATGGACCAAATCATCTCCTGCAACATCTTTTGGTGTAGGATAGGATTTTCCATCATAAAACACAATACCTTGATGCTCTTGAAATGCCTTTTTCAAGAGATCCAGATCAATCGGTCTGACACATTCGACATTCATTGATACGCTGTGACCCACCATGACTGGAATTCTCACACAGGTGGCTGTCACAGATAAATCTGGGAGATTCAAAATCTTTCGAGTCTCATCCATCATTTTCTTTTCTTCTTTGGTATAACCCGAATCGAGAAAATCATCAATATGCGGAAAACAGTTTTCATAAATGGGTTTTGCATAAAAGTTTGGAGCTTCACCTTTTTTACCGCGTTCCAAATCAAAGACACCTTTATATCCAGAACCCGATACTGCTTGGTAAGAACTATATATAACGCGTTTGAGTCCAAATAAATCATCGATGACTTTTAAAGGGACTACCGATTGAATGGTCGAGCAATTGGGATTCGCAATGAGGGTATGTTCCTTGGTTAAGATATCTCCATTGCATTCAGGAACAACCAAAGGAATTTCTTTCTTCATCCGCCAAGCGGAGGAGTTATCGATGACAACTGCTCCTTTTTGTGCCGCAATTGGAGCAAACTTGAGTGAGGTCTCTCCTCCAGCAGAAAATAATGCAAAATCAAACCCCTCATCAAATGAATGTTCAGTGAGTTCAAAAACAGGATAAGTGTTTCCTTGGAAATCAATTGTTTTACCCACTGATCTCGAGGATGCAAAAAAAGCGATTTTTGAGATGGGAAACGCTCTTTCTTGCAACACTTTGATGAAAGTCTCTCCCACCATGCCTGTCGCACCTACGACAGCAACTCGATATCGTCTATTCATGGATCTCAAATTCTCCTTTTGCTATTTTAATCGCCGGTCCAATCAGCTTCACTGTCTTATCTATCTTGACTTGAAGTTGTCCTCCGGGCACTTCGACATGAATATGAGGTGCAGTTTGATGAAGTTTATGCATCAACCATGCGCTTGCTGCTGAACCTGTTCCACAAGATAGTGTCCAACCCGCTCCACGTTCATATGTTTTAACTTTGATGTGCTGTTGATCAATCATCGTGACAAAGTTGACATTGGTTGCTTCTGGAAAAAAGGGATGATAGGCAAGTTTGGGACCTATGGTTTCGATATCCATGGATTCATCCATCTCGACCATCGTATGCAATGTCCCAACAACAATGGTATGAAACCGAATCGATTGATGATTGATCTTCAGTTCATGTGCGACAAGCGATGATTGACCATCACGAACATCCGATTGGGATAGTTGAACAATCGGGACTCCCAAGTCAACTTCAATCCAATTGGAGTCCAGGTGATGTGTAACCGCGATTGGACCCGCAAGTGTTTCAACGACAAATGACTTGTTCAGATACTTACCTTCATCGTATAAATACTTGACAAAGGTACGCATGCCATTTCCACACATCGGTGCAATCGTTCCATCTGAATTGTAATAATTGAATTTGATGTCGTAACGATCTGAGATGGATGGATAAATCAGCCCATCAGCACCAATCCCCTTGTGTCGATCGCACATCAAAATGGCGAGCTTCGAAGGATTTTGAGGTACATGATCGATTAAGATAAAATCATTGCCTGTCCCATGATATTTTGAAAATCGCATAGATTCACCTACAGTCCAAAATGATCAGAAATCACTTCAACAGCTCTCTTGACGTGTGTTTTGTCAATCGTATAGGAAATACTGATTTCTGAAGTTGTTACCAATTTAAACTCAATATCATTTTCAGCAAGCAATTTAAACAGTTGCGCAGCAACACCCGTTTGTGTTCTCATACCTGTTCCAACAACTGATAGTTTAGCGACATTGATATTCTTTTCAGTGATGACATCTGGATATGTCTTTAAAATACGTTCGAGGACTTCATTGATGGCTTCCAAATCATCGGCTGATGCTGTAAATGCCAATGTCAAATGTCCATTGGATGAAGGTGTTTGTGAAATCATATCGACGTTGACTTCATTTTCAGCAAGTTGCACAAACAAATTGGCAATATCAATGGCACGATTTGGATAATTTTTAATGGTCACCATCATGACTTTTTCACTTACAGAAAGCCCAGTAATACTTTTTTCTTCCATCTTTTGATACTCCTTAATGATTGTTCCTCTAACTTGAGAGGTCGATGATGCAACATAAATTTCAACACCATAGCGATGACCAATTTCAATAGATCTCGGTTCCATCACTTTGGCTCCTAGAAACGCCATTTCTTTCATTTCTTCATAACTGATGACATCCAGTTTCTTAGCTTTAGGATAAAGCCTTGGGTCAACTCCGTAGATACCTTCAACATCGGTGTAGATTTCTGCTAGAAATCCCAGCTTTGCAGCTAAAGCAACAGCTGTTGTATCCGAGCCCCCGCGACCTAACGTGGTGATGTCACCCTCTTCGTTGATGCCCTGAAATCCAGCAACAACGACAATCTTGCCTTGATTCAAATGTTTTTGAATCTTGACAGGTTGGATATCTAGAATTTTATTTTTGGTATGGATTCCACCTGTTTTAATCCCTGCTTGGGATCCTGTGAGTGCAATCGTTTCGTACCCTTTTTCGTTTAAAATCATGGACAACAACGAAATCGAAACTTGTTCTCCCGTTGAGATGAGCAAATCTATTTCTCTTTTAGAAGGATACTTGGCTGCTTGTTTTGCAAGATCGAGCAATTGATTGGTTGTCTTACCCATCGCAGATACAACAATCACAATATTTTTAAATGTTTCTTTTTTTTGAATGATACGATCTGCAATCAATCGCATCTTCTCGATGGTTTCAACCGAAGAACCACCAAACTTCATGACAACACTATCATTCATATTGACCTCTATACATCATGTCGTAACAGATCATCATAAGATTCTCTTTGAACGACAACTCTGGACTTTCCACCAGACACAAAAATAACTGCAGGTTTCAATAACCTGTTGTAATTGGAACTCATGGAGTAATGATAAGCTCCTGTTGACAATACTGCAAGAATGTCACCTTCAAGTGGTTTTGGAAGTTTGATATTCTTGATGATGATATCACCGGACTCACATGCTTTACCTGTCACTGTGTAGTCCTGAGACAAGGGTCTCTTCAAATCATTGGCAATGACTGCTTCATACGTTGCTTGATAGAGTGCAGTTCGGATGTGATCTGCCATTGAACCATCAATGAAGACAAACCGTTTACCACCAAATGTTTCTTTGGTACCACTGATTGTGTAAAGGGTATATCCAGCTTCAGCAACAATTGAACGCCCTGGCTCAATCAACACTTTAGGAATATCGACATTGAGTCTTTTTGATTCTTCTACAATGAGATTAAGTAGTTTTGGAAAAAAATCAGCCAATGAAAAGGGTGTGTCCTCTTGAGTATAACGAACCCCAAAGCCACCACCTAAATTCATTTCCTTGGTGAGGATACCATGCTTGATTTTCAATGCCTGAATATAACTGAGAACGGTCCTTGCAAGTTCCATGAACGACTCGGATTCAAAAATCTGACTTCCAATGTGTGTATGAAACCCAACAAAATCCAATCGAGGATTGTCATGAATCGTTTTGATGAGATCCATCGTTTTCGGATCATAGATGGATAATCCAAATTTCGAATCATGTGTTGTCGTTTTGATGTATTCATGTGTGTGTGCTTCAATGCCTGGATTGATTCGGAGCATGATTCTCAATCTTCCATCCCAAGAGTGTTTGAGAAGTCGAGTCACTTCATCTCCATTGTCACAAACGATGGTTCCGACATGATTTTGAATGGCCATCTCGATTTCTTCATGAGACTTGTTGTTACCATGAAAATAGATGCGTGAAGGCGGAAACTCTCCTTTGATGGCAGTATAGAGTTCACCCCCTGAAACCACATCCATCGATAGTCCTTCTTCATTGATCAGTTTTGCCATCTGAAGCGTTAAAAATGCTTTTGCGGCATATATGACTTCTGTGTTTACCTGTGGATGTTTAAAACGCTTGATCAGCATTTGACACTTGTGACGAATAGCAGATTCATCCATCACATAGAGTGGTGTCTGATATTGTTTAACCAGTTCGGTTGCATCGACGCCACCGATGATCAGATGATTTTTTGAGTTTGAGTTGATACGATTGTCCATGATAATCTCCTTATGAAAAACAAAAACCACGGCAAAAGCCAGTGGTTCCAATGAACTATGCTTTCGCCCCTCCACGGTAAAGCGCAATCCTCATGAGTTGGGCAACCCAAGGGAACAGTCATATACTTCTTCAATATATGCCCAGCATGTCTCAATGCTTCGGCGTCACTCCCTTTCCCTTTGGGTACTCATGATTTAACGCAGCCTCTTTAACCGTAGTGATTTAATTATGATAAAATCTTAACATAGATTGACATTTTTGTCTATCAATATGTAAAAATTCAATGAGAAAAATTCATGACATGCTGAAATCATATTTTCATTCACAATCCCATGATTCAAGCGATATTTCAAAGATGCATATGATATAATTGAACTAAAGGATGTGAAGACACTTGGATAAAGTCGAGCACAAGCCAATCAAAAAAGAAGAAATTAAAGCGGATACCCATCCTCAAGAACCCTCTCAGAACAGAGCGCTTTTTTTATCTGGAATCATTCACGAGATTCGAACACCGATGAATGCAATCGTCGGTTTTTCTCAATTGCTTGAAGACATCACTGAAAATCCAAACCAACTCGAGTATATCCACAAAATTCAGGAAGCATCTCAGAATCTTTTGGACATTGTCAATGATGTTTTAGACGTTTCAAAAATCGAATCAGGAAAAATGATCATTGAAGAAAGACCTTTCCAAGTGGATGCGCTGATTTCAAATGTGGTTCATATGTTTCAAGATACTGCAAAACAGAAACAAATCTATCTGGATGTTGAAAAAATACGTGTTCCCAATCAAGTCATTGGTGATATGGCAAGAATTCGACAAATCTTGGTGAATTTGGTTTCCAATGCCATTAAATTTACTGAGCATGGAGGGGTATCGATTGTGGTGAGCACCGAAGAAGCCATCAGTCCATCGAAGATTCGCCTGTCCATAAAAGTGAAAGATACAGGAATTGGAATGACACCTGAACAGCAACAAAAACTCTTTGAGGATTATACACAATCCAATCGTTCCATCACCCGTCTCTATGGAGGTACAGGTCTTGGATTGTCTATCAGTCAAAAGCTTGCACACTTGATGCATGGGACCATTACAGCCTCTGGGAAACCCAATGAAGGTTCTTCGTTCACTTTAATCCTTCCCGTTGGAGTAATCGATTCAGAACAGGGAGAGACAGCAACGGATTATCCTTTTCAACAGATTTCATTCAAACCCGGATCCAGAATTCTAATCTCAGAAGACAATCATTTATCCCTTAAACTAGCAACCCGTATCCTAACGAATTTTGGCATGATTGTTGATCCAGTGACAAACGGCAAACTCGCTTATGAAGCAACTCTTAAACATCCATATGAATTGATTATTTTGGATCTTGAGACACCAGAAATGGGAGGGATTGATGCTGCAAAACTGATTAGAGCATCAGATCCAAAGACCCCAATACTTGCATTGACTGCACATCAGAAAAGTGATGTTGAAAGCATGTGCCATCAAGTTGGAATGAATGAAGTAATTCAAAAACCAATCGACCCTAAATCTCTTCATAAAGCACTTATCAAGTTTCTACCTACTCTATAATCATATAAAAAAGGCACCTCTTTTTTAGAAGAAAGGTGCTTTTTGATTTAGATCACATGCTCGATTTTTAATATCTTTAGATAGAGTTCAACACCCTTGATCAGGACAGATTCATCAAAATCAAAGTAACAGCTGTGCAAAGGATGGATGAATCCACGATCGATATTTTGAGTCCCCAACATGACAAAGAGTCCGGGGACTTTTTGTTGATAGAATGCGAAATCTTCTGCAAACATCATGGGTCTTAGGATTTCATATTCCGAGGGTAAGAGATGATTTTTGAGTTGATTAAATAGGATTTCATCATTGAGAACAGGTGGATAATAATCGATTGTCTCATTGGTTATCTTCACATTATAGGACTGCTCAACACCGTGATCCATGTCTCTCATTTTTTGTTTCAGCAACTCATAAATCTGGGTATTGAAGCTTCGGATGGTTCCAGTCATCTTCACTTCATGTGCGATGATGTTTCTCGCTTCTCCACCTGAAACAGTTCCGATGGTGATGACTGCAGGATCGAGAGGATCAATATATCTTGAGATGATGGAATGATACTGCGTGATGAGTGCTCCGCTAGCTAAAATGGCATCATGACCCAAATGCGGTTGAGCCCCATGGGCTGATTTACCTTGAATCAAGAGATTGAATTCACCATTTTGGGCCATCATTGGACCATTGGCAAGACCATATTTTCCTTGTTCGAGTCCTGGATAAAGATGTATGCCATAAATCTTTTGAATCTTGTATTTTTCAAAAATACCTTCTTCAATGATCACTTTCGCTCCTCCAGGACCTTCCTCTGCAGGTTGAAAAATGAAGACAATCGATTGATTGAGATGGTTCATTTTTGAAACAACATTGGCAAATCCAAGAAGCATTGCCATGTGTCCATCATGACCACACGCATGCATTTTCCCAGGATGTGTCGAGGGAAATTGGTGATGAGTCATTTCGGTAACAGGCAAAGCATCCATGTCAGAACGGAAAGCAATGGATTCCTTCACTTTTCCTTCTTTGACTGCAATCAGACCAGTTTTGGCAACTGTTTCCGTCCGATATCCCATCAGATTGAGTTGATGTTTAAGATAATCATGCGTCTTGAACAAATCAAATGCAAGTTCAGGAATTTGGTGTAGGTCAATTCGGTATTTTTTAAGATGTTCATTCATGATGTATGGTCTCCTTTAGTGTTTTTCATGGTCAAGTAATCGTTTCTTGAGATCAATGTAGTTTTTGCCAGAATAGCCCGTGAGACTCCCGTCCTTGCCAATCACACGGTGACAAGGTACAACGATTCCAATGGGATTTCGTTTACATGCTTGACCCACAGCCCGAACTGCCTTCGGACGATGAATCCTTGATGCAATTTCAGAATAACTTCGAGTCTCCCCGTAAGGAATCTCAAGCATGGCTTGCCAGACTTGTTTTTGAAAATCAGTCCCCCGAAGAAACTGAATCGGTATCGAAAAGTTTTGATGAGAATGCTTGAAATATTGATCGAGTTGCTTTTGAATGGAATCAACGATTGGATCTGAATCGGGAAGGACTCTTTGTTCATCAAACATCATTTCAGATAAATATCCATTTTCAACACGAAAAACAACTTGTCCAAAGGGACTCTGATATGAACCCATCATACCCAATCACCTCGATTAATGTCTTCTTTTACTTTCTTCGTGGAACATGCTGTCAAGCAATATGACAAGTGCAAGAAAAAACTCTGCCTGATCATCTTGGTAAACGGAAATCTCGTAGGTATCACCCCATGAAATCCATTTTTTTCTCAGATTTGCAACTTCATCTCCATTATGGATGATCGAAAACTGATGCCCCGTCAAATCCCCTTCCACATAATACGTTGTATTCGGTGTTTCAACTGTAATTTTTTTGGCCAAGAATGCCAGCTTTTTCTTTACTGTTGCCAGATTTTGATGATTTCCATCCATGAGGGTATAGGTGGACATCAAATGAAACAATTGTTTTTGAAAATGAAAAATGACTTGACCATCACGGATTCTTGAAAACTCCATCTTATTCGTCAATGATAACATTTTTGAACGGACTTCATAGAGTTCTGTTTGTTTTTCATCATAAATCTTATAACGATCTGTTAAAGAAAACACTTTTTGTTTTAAATAAAACTGTTTCATACCTCACAGCACCTTTCATTTCATTCTTTACTTCCCATTATACATCCAAAGAGGATGATTGATGAACAAAAAAGCCATCATTGATGGCTACTCATTCATTTGTTTTCTTGCTTTGATACATTTTGTGATCGATGAATCTGAGAAATTGGTCAATGGATTTATAGTCTTCACTGTAGACTCCATAGCCATAACTGCACGATAACGTATAAGGCTTCTCATGATTCTCATTAAAAACCGATAATGAAAGTTCGATATCTTTAATCAAACTCTTGAGTCTTTCTTTATCTTTTCCTGGTGAAATGATGATGAATTCATCGCCTCCGAGTCTGGCAATGATTTCGTTGCTATTCATCACTCCTCGAACTCTATTGATGATCTCATTGATCGCATGATCCCCTTCGAGATGTCCGTATTGATCATTAATCTTCTTTAAGTGATCGATATCGAAATAAATGCCACCAAAGGGCTCAGCATTTTTCTGTCTTAATCGCTTGGTGATGTAGTAGTCAAATGATTTTCTCGTCCAAGCAGTCGTTAAGCTATCCAAATGAATCAAACGTTCTTGAAGGTAAATATAAACAAACATTAAGGCAAATGCAGCGGAACTCCACATCAATAAAACGCCATAGAACATAGTTTGCGCAATACCA
>JANJXB010000036.1 GCA_024709245.1 Acholeplasmataceae bacterium
ATGTTGTTGCGCGTTTCGGCAAAGTCGATATCCTCGTGAACAATGCAGGCATCACCAAAGATGCCATGACTCGAAAAATGACAGATGATCAATGGAATGCTGTCATTGATGTGAATTTAAAAGGCGTTTTCAACATGACAAGACTCTTTGGTCCTCATATGGAAACCAATGGTTATGGTTCAATCATCAATATCTCTTCCGTGGTTGGTGTATTTGGTAACATCGGACAAGCTAATTATGCAGCAACCAAAGCAGGTGTCATCGGTTTAACCATGACATGGGCGAAAGAATTTGCACGTAAAGGTGCGAATGTCAGAGTCAATGCGATTGCTCCAGGTTACATCATGACGGATATTTTAAAAACCATCCCACAAGATTTGCTCGATGGTTTTGCGAAGTTAACGATGCTTGGACGTTTGGGTCAGCCCATTGAAGTTGCAAATGCAGCATTATTCCTAGCTTCTGAAGAATCCTCTTACATCACAGGTCAAACACTCAATGTCAATGGTGGCATGAGACTCTAACACAGTTCAATGAGAAAGAAGGTTTCCCTATGAATCAAGTCAATGTAGGTATTGTCGGAACTGGCATCTACCTGCCCAAAGGACGTATGTCCGCTAAAGACATATCCGATCAAACTAAAGGCATCTGGAGTGAACAGGCCGTCATCGACAAACTTGGCATCCGAGAAAAGGTAGTACCGGGAGACTTAGCTTCAGATGGCACGCAGGAAATGGGTGCACTGGCTGCACTGGACGCCTTAAAAAACACAGGGATGAATCCTTTAGAAATCGATGTCATCTTAAGTGTCACTGAAGAATGGAAAGAATATCCCCTCACAACATCTGCACTTTATATCCAAGATCGGATCGGCGCAGTGAATGCTTGGGGAATCGATGTTCAAAACCGTTGTTGCACAACAGTTTCTGCCATGAAAATGGCTAAAGATATGCTCGTTGCGGATGATGAAATTCATGTCATCCTGGTTGTTGGGGGTTACCGCAACCTGGATTTTGTGGATTATACGGATAAAGATATGTCGATGATGTACAATTTAGGCGCTGGTGGCGGAGCCATCCTCTTAAAGAAAAATTATGGTAAAAATTTACTTTTAGGTTCACATGTCATCGGTGATGGTTCTTTATCGAGAACAGCCGGTGTTGAAATTGGTGGTTTATGCAATCCGATCACACTTGCCAATGTCGATGAAGCCAAAAAATCACTCAGACTTCTAGATCCTGTCAAAATGAAGAATCGGTTGAATGAAGTATCGATGCCGAACTGGTATCGTTGTATCGATGAGTCGCTGCGTAAGTCCAATCTCACCAGAAAAGATATTGATTATTTGGATATCTTGCACATCAAACGTTCTGGACACGAAGGGATGCTTGCAGAACTCGGTTTAAAACCTGAACAATCCATTTATTTGGAAAACTATGGTCACATTGGACAGATCGACCAAATTCTTTCCTTACACCTTGCCCTTCAAAGTGGACAAGTCAAAAACGGATCTGTCGTTTGTATGCTTGCAGCAGGCATTGGGTATGTCTGGGCAGCCAACATCATCAAGTGGGGGTAGACTATGTTCCTTGATATCATCAACAGGTTAGTTCCCGCACTCGCGGATGCAGCTGCACTGTCTCTTGTGACACTCGCAATTGTTCTGATTTTTAGAACATCGTTTACAACAAACTTTGCTCAAGGTATGATTGCTACCTCAGCGGCTTACGTAACCACAGTATTTTATAATCGTTTTCTCTTCATCAGATTCCCAGAATCCAATGTGATAATCTTGATGATCATTTCATTTTTATCCGGTATCATTGTTGGTTTCCTCATCGGGGTATTCATTGATGTCATTTTGATTCGTAAATCGAAGTTTTCCAATGCGCTCACCAAACAGATGATTACCATGGGCATGGTTCTATTCTTGTTAGGTCTGCTGCCAACACTCTTTTATCGAGCAGACTTAAATATGCCATCGATACCTCGCTTTTTCACAAAAACAATGATGATTCCCATCGGAGACCGTTTCATGGTCATCCAGCAAAATCATCTATACTCGATTGCAGTCGCAACATTATGCATCAGCGCAGTCTTCATCGCATTAAAATACACCAAGTGGGGTTTAGGTGTTCGTTCAACTGCTTCAAATGAACGTGTTGCTGGCATGATGGGTGTCAACACCAAATTGATCACCGCACTCTCTTGGGGGATTGCCGGTGCTTTAGGTTCCATTGGAGCTATGCTCCATGCCACTTCACAGACTGTCAGCGCAGGCATGATGGTTGAAATGCAGGTCAATGGATTCCTAGCATCGATTTTAGGTGGATTTTCAACCTTCATCGGACCTGTTGTCGGTGCAATCATCATCCCCATATTAAACACTTTCACCAGTTTTCTATCCCAACGGATTACCGTGGGCGGTGCAAGTTTATCAGTCTATTATAAAGTATTTGTCTATATCATTATTCTCATTATCATCTTGATCAAGCCGATTGGTCTCTTTGGTAAGAAGATTGCGAAGAAGGTGTAAACATGAAACTTAAATACACACCCAAGCATAACACATTCAAGCAATTCAGACTGAAGATGATGACATGGACAAAACACCCCTATTTTCCAATCTTAGTATTGGGTTTCATTCTGGTTTTGATTCAAATGATTGGATCTACTGGATGGATTCGACCCTCATTACTCAATTTCTTATCACCAGTACTCATTCGTTATATGGTTTCCTTAGGGTTCCTGCTCCTCCTGGGTTATGCAGGTCTTGCATCACTTGGAACTGCAGGATTCATGGGACTTGGCAGTTATTTGATCGGCTACCTCTTCCAAACCTCTGGCATGCCTGCTGAATTGGCATTCCTTGTCGGTATCGCTGTATCTTTAGGTTTAGGGGCTATGGTTGGTTTCATATCACTTCGTGTGGAAGGCATGTACTTAGCGATTGTCACCTTAGGACTTGCTGAAATCCTCAAAAACTTCTTCACTTATTCACCTCTCACCGGAGCTACCGATGGCATGAGACTTTCATTCATCAAGTTCCTCGGCATCACTTCTTCAAACACGGTTGTTTACAATCCGATCAATTACGTCATCATGGTGCTCATGGTACTCGTGATGATTTGGATGGTCAACATCATCAACAGTCCAACCGGACGTGCAATGCTCTCGATTAAGAATTCAACTTCCGCTGCACAGGCCATGGGCATCAGCATCATGAAATATCGATTATCTGCATTCTTGATTGCAACCCTGCTTGCAGTCATGGGCGGAATGTTAGGAATGCTTAGAACAACCACCAGCTTTCCGGGTACATGGGGTATTGACTTATCCTTAAACGTACTTGCTGCTGTGGTGATTGGCGGTACCAAAAACATCTGGGGTGTTCTCATCGGTACATTCATTGTCTTTGGACTCAAAGATCTCGTCTTGGCTCGAATTCCTTTCTTCCAGACATTCTCAAATGCACACCTCATGTTCTCAGGTGCACTCATCATCATCGTGGTCATGTTCTACCCAGGTGGTGTGATTCGAGCATTTGAAGATATCAAGAAGCTTGTACAGAAGTTGTATCACAAATTATTGACTTCATGGAAGGAGTATACCTATGGCAAATCTATTGAGTAGGGTCTCATTCCTAGAAAGAAAGTTGAATAAACTCAAGTATCAATTAGAGCTCAATGCTTCCTATCCTGATGTCTATTTTGAAAAATTGAAAGAACAGGCCAAGAGAAAAGTTGAAGAATTAAAAGAAAAAGAAAGTCGTGAATTGCTCAAACTCGAAATTGAAGCATTGGATGATCAAGCTTATGTCCAATACAAGACAGAAGATCAACTCAACCAACTCAGAAAAGCATACGATTTGAAGAAACGTCGAGCAATCACCAGTTACTATCGCAAAACAGGCCAAAACCAGACATCTCAAGTTTTAGAAGAAACTTTGAGTCAAATCACTCAAGCCTATGAGAAGAAACAAAAAGAGT
>JANJXB010000091.1 GCA_024709245.1 Acholeplasmataceae bacterium
ATCTTCGATGACTTCATCGGTGTCATTTAAGTCCTTCAAAGTGATGAGTTCGATATTGACATCGCTTAAAATGGCTTTGAGTTCTTTGATTTTATGTGTATTTTGTGTTGCAAGAATCAATTTATCCACACAATCACCCTCTCCCTCAAGTCTTTTGTCTATATTCTATATTATCACATATTTATATTCATTATATGAAATTGGCTGAAATTATGCTATGATGTGATGGGGTGAATAACATGCAAAATGAACCAAAAATCATGCGTTTTGAAGACTTATTTGAAGAGAACCAACATCCAAAAAAGGATCGAAAGAGACCTGAAGACAAGAGACGATTAGTCTATGCATTGATCTCTTACTTTTTGATCATGTATGTTGCTGCTGCAATTATTTTTTTAGGTTTTGCTGAAATACCTTATTTTCAAGAAGAATTAACCATAGAAGAACGAGTTCTTGAATCATTGAAAAATGATGTGAACGGGATTGTTCTATTCAATAATCTCGATTATCTTGATTATCGTGATGATTATCAAGATGCGATTGTTTCAATCGGGTTGTATGAAGGCCATTTGATTCTCATCAACCGGAGAAATACCGATGCTTTTGATTTACTGTACACAGATGATGTTGAAACCGGTGAATCCTACTTCGATCTTGCAAAATTTGATCGAATCGTAGGTGAAGATGGTACCTTTGATTACTGGTCAACTGAAAGTGGAAGGATTACGTTTTATGTGGGTTCGTCCATGACTCAACCTGAAGATATCAGAATGCCACAAACCATTGGCTTTACTGCACCAGGAACCATCTTAAGTGATTTTGGTTTGTCTGTAGTTAATTTCATCATCTACATTCTGATGGTACCTCTCATGCTTTATTTCATGAAACAAGACCTGGTTTATGACTTTGAAGAAATCAAGGTGAAACGTCAGGAAATACTGATTCCGGTCATACTCGGATATGTGATGATCATTGCAGGAAATTATGTCTCTCAGCTTCTTTCTTCTTTCTTTGCCCGTCTCTTTAATGTGATTCCCAATGAAGCAGTCAACCAAACGACCATCATCAATGCTCTTCAATCTCAAGGTGTTGTCTTCATGCTATTGTCCGCAGTCATCTTAGGACCCATTGTTGAAGAATTGATTTTTAGAAAAGCGATCTTTGGTTTAATCAAAAGCGATAAAATTGCATTACTCGTTTCGACATTCATCTTTGGAACCATTCATTTGGTCAATGAAGCTTCCATCACAGAAGCCATCATCAATGGCGTCAGTTATTATGTGATGGGATTTGTATTCGGATACATCTATTTAAAGAACGATAGAAACATTTGGATTCCAACGATTGTACACATCATCTCAAATTTGATTGGTGTGGTTGCAATCTTGATTCTATTATAAAAAAGACAATTAGAGGAGAAAGTCATGATACCTTTTGGACGTGCCATTTGTTATTCAGGCTACCGTGAAAACGAAAGCCCAATCACGAAAGTCTACCCGACTTACGATGAAGTTTTAGAAGATTTAACGTTATTATCCAAGCATTTCGATTACATTCGGATGTATGACCCATACACCCATGCTCAAACCGTTTTAAAAGTCATATCCGATCACAAACTTCCACTCAAGGTGATGATTGGTGTTGAACCTCGTGGAGAGATCAGCAATCCTAATTGCCCCTGGGGCGGACTTCATTCAGATGAGGAAATCGAAAGAAACAAGGTCACAAATTACGAACAACTCGATTTACTGGCTTCACTTTGTAACAAGTACCCCGATATCGTACTTGCCGCTGCAGTTGGAAATGAATGCACATCCGATTGGCATCATAACTTGATGGCTCCAGAAACGATGGCAAAGCATGTCAAATATTTAAAATCAAAGATTAAGCATCCTGTCACCTTTTGCGAAGGTGCTCATTACTGGGAAACCAAAGGTAAAGTGATTGCTAAAGAAGTGGATTTCATCTCGATTCATTCGTATCCCATGTGGCATCAGATACCTGTAGACCAGGCATTTGAAGCAACCATCAAAGATTATCAGGCAAACATTCAAAAGTACCCTAAAAAGCAGATCATCTTCACAGAATACGGTTGGACCACTGAAGCGACTCAAAACATGCGTCCAGGGGATGCTAATGAATCAAATCAAAAGGCTTATTTAGATAAAGTCATCAAGTGGAGTGAAGACAACCAAGTCACGATGTTTGTTTTTGAAGCTTTTGATGAACCTTGGAAGGGATCGAATAATCCAGGAGAGCCCGAAAAACATTGGGGCATCATGGATGTCAAACGCAAACCTAAACTCTACGCAAGAAAATATTTTAAATGAATGAAGCGCCTGATGGGATGATATTCCATCGGGCTTTCTTATTTTGCTCAAATCGAGCAAAAATCGTCACATTTCGTCTATCAATACGGACACCATACATTATTATAGTAAATGTGGTTGACTATCTGTCAATAAAAGCATAAAATATGAGTAGGGAATCAACCGATATGCACCAAATCCATTGGGAATCATTCCACACATCCATAAGGAAGGACGCACACGCGTGCGGCAATCAACATGAGCAAACCACTTTTTATCCATCAATTTCAAAACATTTATCCATTATCCATCCACTCCATCAACAACATCACGGTATGTGTCTTAAAATCAGATCGACATGATGTGCTATTGATTGAAGGCGATAACGACTTAGGTTTCAAAGGAGTTTTAAAGCAGGTTTCTGGGTTTTCTTACATTGAAGCACCACTCTCACACGCCAATGCAAACACCTTAAGATCCCACTTCCCTTTCACCAAACCTATCCCTGTACTCCGTAAACAAAGATCTTTCGGTTTAGGAGACAGACTTGGGATTGCCGGAGAAGGTCATTTGGAAGTTTTCAGAAATGTCGATGCTTTTCCAGTCCTTGCACAACAATCCATGAGAGAACTCACTTTGACTGAAAGAACCTATGAAGATGTTTTGGATGCTGCAAGTTTTGCAGCCTTCAAGTTTGGTTATCATGATGGTTTTGGTGCTGATGGCGACCATTTGAAGAAAATGGAAGACATCGAACGCGTCTTAAACATTGGATACACCATGATTACACTGGACTGCAGTGATTATATTAAAAATGATGTCATGCAAATGACCGATTCCGAGATTGAAGCCAAAGTCAAACTTCCTAAGGAACTGATCGATCGTTACCTTTCAAATCCATTTGAAATTGAAGGTGCAACCCTTCGATTCAGTGCCATGGATTTGAAGCGTGCTTATTATGTCTATTCGGATGCCATCAGCTATACCAAAAAAGTGTACGAAACATTCTTTAAAAATCATCAATATAACGCAAATCTAGAACTTTCCATAGATGAAACGATGACACCTACCAAACCTGAAGAGCATTTTTATGTTGCTAACGAGCTCAAATTAGCAGGTGTTGTCTTAGATACCTTAGCCCCACGCTTTTGCGGCGAATTCCAGAAAGGTGTCGATTACATTGGAGATATCAAACAATTCGAAAGAGAACTGAAGATTCATGCAGCAATCGCGAACCATTTCGATTATAAGCTCTCCATTCACTCAGGTTCCGATAAGTTTTCCATCTTCACTTTGATTGGAAAGCATACCAAGGGACGTTTCCACATCAAGACAGCAGGAACGAACTGGCTTGAAGCAGTAAGACTTGTTGCCATCCAGAATCCTGCACTCTACCGTGAAGTTCACGCTTATGCTTTAGAATCCTTTGCAGAAGCTAAAAAGCTATATCATGTTACCACAGATTTGGCTAAGATTCCTTGGTTATCCACATTGAGGGATGAAGACTTGCCCAAGTTATTCGAACAAAATGACGCAAGACAGTTGATCCATATCACTTATGGAGCCATCTTGACTGCGAAAAACAGTGATGGATCGCTTCGATTCAAAACGAGACTTTATGACCTATGGAGACATCATTCACAGTCCTATAAAAATATGCTTCAACAGCATATTGGACGTCATGTCGATATGCTATACAAAGGATTTAAGTCATAACTTCTTCCACCCATGGCAGTGTTCAATCCCTGCCATTTTTCATTCCTCAAAGTCTTCAACAATATCGATTGATACCCCTTGACAATTCGTATGCTTTGGCATACAATAAATGATAGACAGTGTGCAATATATTGGACACCGTACAATAGAAGAGGTTATCAACCATGAATATCAGAAAAATCACTTTGGGTTCGTCTCTCATTGCACTTGCAGTATTGCTACCCTTCCTCACAGCAAGCAATCCTACTTTAGGTTCCATCTTTTTACTCATGCATATTCCTGCACTCCTTGGAGGTTTTCTATTGGGTGGTAAAATGGGAGGCATCATCGGTTTCATCATGCCACTCTTCAGAAGTGTTCTCATATCCACACCACCCCTCTATCCGGTTGCTCTCATCATGGCATTTGAACTTGGAGCGTATGGTTTATGTGCTGGTCTTTTCTTCAAATTGTTTAAAAAATATCAATTTGGATATCTCTTGGCTTTGGTGGTTGCGATGGTTGTAGGACGTTTCGTATGGGGAATCGCAAGCACAATCATCTTATCCTTAGCCAACCGTCCTTATTCCTTTGAAGCCTTCATCACAGGAGCATTTGTCACTGCACTGCCTGGAATTGCGATTCAAATCATTCTAATTCCTGTCTTGGTTCGAAGTTTGATGGCTTCAGGCTATATTGAGGTAAACTGATGTTAAGGATATCTTCTTTTGAACAGGTGAAGTCATTTCTTGATGGTCGACTGAAACTGAACCATGATTCGATTGTGATAGCGATCGATGGCGATGCTGCATCTGGTAAAACCACGTTAGCTCTTGAACTTGCACATCACTATCCTGCAACCGTCATTCATACCGATCATTTTTATTTGCCATTTGACAAACGAACAGAAAGTCCTGCTGGACACATGAACATCAAGAAAATCATTCATGAGGTTTTGATTCCTCATGCACTCTGTAAAGAGGTACATTACGAATGGTTTGATCCTCATCAAGGTAAAGTGCGTGAAATCATTCAGTTGCCGCATACTCCTATCTTGATTCTAGAAGGTTCTTACGCACTGCATCCAGACCTATTGCCCTACATTCAACATAAGATTTTCTTATCCATCGGAGAATCTTTACAACAACAACGAATTTTAGCAAGATCCAATCCAGAAGTGCTCGAGAAATTCATCAACATCTGGATTCCAAAAGAAAAACTTTATCAACAATCCTATTCCATTCCAGCATATGCTGATATCATCATTGATGCAGACGCATCATCAATCAAGGAGCAATTATGAAAAATTTCCGTTATGACATCATTTCCCCAACCAGCATGGGCATCAGAATCACACCCGTTGACAGACAACCTGTTGAAACTTCCCATCTTTTTGAGATGCAAGCAACCAGTGCTGAATCCAACGTCTTAAACATCAGTTCTTCTCTTGGACTGAAGACGAAAGTTCTGACAAAGTTTGTCAAAGACAGTTCCATTTCAAGATTCATTCAACATGAATTATCCAAACGTCATATTGACTATGAAGGTATTTCTGTTCCTCAAGGAGGTCCTTGGGGATATCGCCATCAATTCAATATCGCGGATAGTGGTTTTGGATATCGTGGCCCAAGAGTCTTAAATGATCGTGCGGGTGAAGTTGGACGCACACTTTCTTCTGCTGACTTCGACTTCAAAAAGATATTTGAAGAAGAAGGTACAAGACTCGTTCATTTGTCTGGTTTGATTGCCTCTTTATCTGAAGATACGAGCAAGCTTTGCGTTGAAGTCGCTGAAAAAGCAAAAGCAAACGGTAGTATGATTGCATTCGATTTAAACTATCGTGCATCATTTTGGAAAAACAGAGAAGCTGAACTCAAGAAAAACTTTCATGAGATTGCAAGCCGTACCGATGTCTTAATCGGTAATGAAGAAGACTTTCAATTGTGCTTAGGTATCAAAGGTCCTCATGCGGGTGGTAAAGATATTCAAGCACAAATTGAAAACTTTAAACTCATGATGCTTGAAGCTAAAAAGGCATATCCGAAAGTCAAAGTATTTGCAACCACCCTCAGAGAAGTCATCAATGCCAATGAACATCTATGGGGTGCAGTTGTCCTTTATGATCAAACTTGGGTTGTCTTAGAACCAAGACCGATCTTGGTTTATGATAGAATTGGTGGTGGGGATGGATTTGTGGGTGGTTTACTCTATGGTTTAATCCGTGGATTTGAACCTGACAAGTTGGTCCAGTTTGCTTGGGCAACCGGTGCACTTGCAGCATCCGTTAAAGAAGATTATGCAACACCTTCAGATGAAGCCATGGTTTGGGCGATTTATGAAGGAAACGCGAGAGTCGTGAGGTAAGAAAGATGAATAAGAAAGACTTAGGATTGATCGGTATTGCAGTCATGGGCGAAAACTTAGCCCTCAATATGGCTTCTAAAGGTTTTAGCTTAATGGTTTATTCTAGAAAACAGGAGACTGTTGATGCTTTCGTCAGTGGTCGTGCCAAGGGATTCCCAATCGATGGAACCACGGATTTAAAAGCACTCGTGGATTCACTCTCTGTACCTCGAAAAGTGATGCTCATGATTAAAGCAGGAGATCCTGTTGATCAGGTCATTGAACAACTGATTCCACTTTTAGACAAAGGTGATGTCATCATTGATGGTGGTAATTCCTTATTTACCGATACCAATAGACGTACACAGTACTTAAGAGGAAAAGGTCTTCATTTCATTGGAACAGGTGTTTCTGGTGGTGAAGAAGGTGCCTTGATTGGACCATCCATCATGCCAGGTGGTTCACCTGAAGCATGGCCAATCGTGAAACCCATCTTGCAAGCGATTGCTGCGAAGGTGAACAACGGTGAAGTATGTTGTGACTGGGTAGGTCAAGATGGCGCAGGTCATTTTGTGAAGATGGTGCATAATGGCATTGAATATGGTGATATCCAGTTAATCACTGAAGCATACCATGTACTCAAATCATTAGTTGGTTTGAATAACGATGAAATGGCAGATACATTTGCAGCATGGAACAAGTCAGAACTCGACAGTTATTTGATTGAAATCACTGCAGATATCTTAAAGTTTAGAGATGAAGATGGATCTCATCTCATCGATAAGATTTTAGATACGGCAGGACAAAAGGGTACAGGTAAATGGACAGTGAATGCATCACTTGATGCAGGAGTTCCTTTGACCTTGATTGGTGAGTCTGTATTCTCACGTTTCTTATCCTCCATGAAAGCTGAACGTGTTGTTGCATCTAAGCTTTATGACATCAAACGTAAGGCATTTGAAGGCAATAAGGCTGAGATGGTAGAATCGCTTAGAAAAGCCCTTTATGCAGCGAAAATCATGTCTTATACACAAGGTTACGCACTCATGAGAGCATCAGCAACCGATTTCGGTTGGGATTTGAATTATGGCGGCATTGCACTCATGTGGCGCGGTGGCTGTATCATTCGTTCTGTCTTCTTAGATAAGATTAAGAAGGCTTTTGAAAAGAATCCAAATCTTCAAAATCTTCTTCTCGACTCCTATTTTGAAAAGACCATCAAGGAAGTCATTCCAAGTTTGAGATCAGTTGTTGCAACCGCAGTCATTCATGGGATTCCAGTGCCTGCATTAAGCTCAGCACTTTCTTATTTTGATGGTTATACCACAGAATCACTACCCGCCAATTTATTACAGGCACAACGCGATTACTTTGGTGCACACACTTATGAAAGAACCGACCGTCCTAGAGGCGAGTTCTTCCACACGAACTGGACAGGCCGTGGTGGTAAGACTTCTTCAACGACGTATAATGTGTAGGTGACCTATGAGCCATCCATCACTCAAAGGTAAAACCGCCATCATCACAGGCGGAGCAGGCGGACTTGGATCAGCGTTTTCAGAAGCGCTTGCCAAAGAAGGATGCAATGTTGTCATTCTGGGTAGAAGCTTGGATAAAGCCGAGGCATTTGCCAATGAACTTAAAACTCAAGGATATGAAGCATTTGCAGTTTCTGCAGATGTTACCAATCCTGAAAGTTTAGAGGTTGCATCCAAAGCCATTCTAGAAAAGTATCAAACCATTGATATCTTAATCAACAACGCTGGTGGCAATCATCCGAATGCCACCACTGAAAATCGTTTTGCTGCAGAAGCCATGGGCAAAGACATGCGTGATTTCTTCAAAATGAATATCACTGACATGGAGAATCTACTGAACTTGAATATCATGGGTACACTCATTCCCACTCAAGTCTTTGCAAGACACATGACCGGGAATAGAAAACCCGTCATCATCAATATTTCTTCCATGGCTGCATTTAAGCCCCTCACAAAAATTCCAACATACAGTGCTGCAAAAGCTTCTGTGAACAATCTCACGCAGTGGATGGCTGTCTATTTCGCATCCTCCGGTATCCGTGTGAATGCTTTAGCACCGGGATTCTTTTCAACAGACCAAAACAGACATCTTCTCTTCACACCTGAAGGAACTCCAACACCTCGTACGAAACTCATCTTAGATCATACACCGATGGGAAGATTTGGAGAACCTGAAGAATTGATTGGAACGCTTCTATGGTTATTGGATCCTGAACTCAGTGGATTTGTCACAGGTATTGTTGTCCCAGTGGATGGAGGATTCTCCGCATTTAGTGGTGTATAATATGGAAATCATCAGACACCGAACTCATGATTTACCTCTTTCCAATTCAATCATCCATGAAGCACTCGATGAATCTCTGGCTGGAAAAAATCTAAAAAAAGTACTTCTTATTCCACCCGATATCACGAGATATCATTCCAATGCTGGAATGATTACAAACTACTACTATCACAAATTAAAAGATACATGTACTGTCGATATTCTACCTGCTTTAGGCACACATGATCCAATGACACCCAGTGAAGTCAAGGACATGTATGGTGATATACCCTTTGACAGATTTATCGTCCATCGCTGGCGGACCGATATCGTCAAAGTCGGTGAAGTCCCTGCTTCTTATGTGAGTGAAATCACAGAAGGTCTCTGGAACAAGCCAGTGACTATGGAACTCAACAAAATCATCTTAGATCCTTCGTATGATTTGATCATCTCAATTGGTCAAGTTGTCCCTCATGAAGTGATTGGAATGGCCAATCATTCTAAAAACATTTTTGTGGGTTGTGGTGGTAAATCAACCATACATCAATCACACATGATTGGTGCCGTTTACGGCATGGAGCGCATGATGGGTAAAGATCATACGCCAGTTCGTAAGGTGCTCGATTATGCATGGAAAAACTTCATCTCACATCTTCCACTCATCTTTGTCTTAACGGTGACAACCGCACCAGAAAACAAGATTGAGACACATGGTTTATTTATTGGAGATACCCGAAGATTGCTTGAAGAAGCCGTTAAGGTCGCTCAGCACAAGAATATAAATTTTGTTCCTACAGGCATCAAGACGTGTGTCGTCTACTTAGATCCCAAAGAATTCAGAAGTACATGGCTTGGTAATAAATCCGTTTACAGAACACGCATGGCGGTTGCTGATGGCGGAAATCTGATTGTCATGGCTCCTGGTATTACGAAGTTTGGTGAAGATGAAAAAATTGATCAACTGATTCGTAAGTATGGTTATGTTGGACGTAAAAAAGTACTGGAACTCTTCCATCAAAATGAAGACTTGCAACAGAACATGAGTGCTGCTGCTCACTTAATCCATGGTTCTTCTGATGATCGTTTTCACATCACTTATGCCATCAAAGAAATGCCACTTGATGTGATGAAATCTGTTAACTTTAATGCAGTATCTTATGATGAAGCTTTAAAGAAATACCCCATTCATACATTCAAGCCAGGGTATAACACTCTACCCAATGGTGAAGAGATCTATTATATTGAGAACCCAGCCTTAGGACTTTGGATCAATCAAGAAAAATTCAAAGACTAATAAAACATCCAAAGGAGGACCTATGAAAGAAAATCCGTCAGTCATCAGAATTTTGAATATCTTGGATTTGGTTGCCAAGCATGAAGAAGGCATCACGTTAGGTGATATCTACCGGACACTTGGAATTTCGAAATCCACTGCTCACAATATTCTTCAGACACTCTACAAGATGGATGCTGTCTACTATAAGGATCCTCGGATCAAAAGTTATGTCATTGGTTCCAAAATGTTTGCGATTGGTTCCATTTATACAAGAAACTCAAACATCATTGAGCGTTCAGAAAATGAACTAAAAAGCTTTGCTGATCAATATCACCGAGTGGTTATCATTACGAAAAAGATTGAAGATAAAATCATCTATGTCTATAAGTATCAACCCAGAACTGCAACATTGAACTTTCAAGATGGTGTGGGTACCATCAAACCTTATGACTTAAAGCATGTGATGTCTCAAGTGTATCGAGCTTATGATGTTCCATTTCGAAGTGAAAATCACCCTGTCTTAAGATCATATGATGACGAGACAAAGATTGAAACGTTGGTCTCTCCCTTGCTCAATTTCGAACAAAAGG
>JANJXB010000081.1 GCA_024709245.1 Acholeplasmataceae bacterium
TCCCGATTCGAGCGGATTATATTGGTAAAAATATACCGACGAGTAGGCATGAAAAAGTGATTGTTGACTTAAAAAATATGGGTGTTTTTATAGACGAAAACAAGTAGCGAAAGCTGCTTTTTTTTCAAGGTCCATTGAATCAAAAACACGCATTTTTCAGTCTCATTTCTTGCTCGAAAATGTTGACAATTCATAGTGAATATAGTATCATTACATAGGTACAGTACATTTTATCCACTTTAAAGCCCTTATTTCGGAAAAAATGAGACAATAAGGAGAAACAGAATGAAAACATTCATGGCAAACGATCAAACCATCACAAGAAAATGGTATGTCGTCGATGCAGCAGGAAAGACACTGGGTCGCATGGCGACCGAAGTCGCGTCCGTATTGAAAGGAAAGCATAAACCCTACTACACTCCACATGTAGACTGTGGTGACTATGTGATCGTCATCAATGCTGACAAAGTTCAATTAACAGGCAAAAAATGGGACCAGAAAACATATTACCAATACTCTGGTTACAACGGTGGTCTTAAAGAAACCGTCGCGAAGGATCTTATGGTCAAGTTTCCAACACGTATGGTCGAAAAAGCAATCGTTGGCATGCTGCCGCACACTCGTTTAGGAGAACAAATGGCAAACAAGCTGTTTGTTTATGCAGGACCTGAACACAAGCACCAGGCTCAGCAGCCAGAAACATTGGAGGTCTAAGATATGGCAAAAGCTAACGCACAATACTTAGGTACAGGACGTCGTAAGAGTTCAGTTGCCAGAGTTATCCTCACCAATGGTAAGGGTGTATTCTTAATCAATGGTCGCACCTTTGAAGATTACATTCCATCCGCTGCAACACGTCTAGACGTGACACAGCCACTTGTTTTGACTGAAACCGAAGGCAAGTTTGACATCACTGTCAACGTCTATGGTGGCGGTTTGACCGGTCAGGCAGGAGCAATCCGCCACGGTATCACACGCGCACTCATGGAAGCAAATCCTGATCTTCGTGCAACACTCAAACCAGCAGGACTCGTTACGCGTGACCCACGTTCTAAGGAACGTAAGAAATACGGACTCAAGAAAGCTAGAAAAGCTTCACAGTTCTCAAAACGTTAAGTCGTTGGGACCCATTTGTTTGGGTCCTTTCTTTTTGACGTGTTATAATGGTGTTGAAATGAGAAAGGGAAAACAGCATGAAGTTAAACTACAGGAATACGTTTTATATTGGTCTAGTATTCTTCACAATTTCTCTTTTTTGGCAAACCTATGATATGATGATTGCTCGAACCTTGATTGACAAGTACGGTTTGAATCAAACATGGAGTGGTGTTGTCATGGCAATCGACAATGTAATGGCTGTGATTTTACTGCCTCTTTTTGGTTCTTTATCGGATAGAAGTAACGCAAAGTTAGGTAGAAGAACCCCGTATATCATTGTAGGTACTGTGCTTTCCGCTTTCGCATTTATGGCACTCTCATATTCAGATTACCGCCAAACACTCTTGATCAATGAAACGGATCTCGTGGAATATCACTACAATATGGCTTTTTCAGAGGATATCGATGCTTCAGAAACGAGTCATTGGTACATTGTTGTCGATCACATGACAGAGGAAAGAAATCAGAGTTATGCAGATGGTTTCATCAGTTACCGTAAACTCATGATTTGGGAAGACAACATTAAAGATCCAATCCTGGTCTTGCTCGATGCCAATCCGGAATCGATGAATAACAGAGATCTATCCATCGTTAAAGACCTCTACTATAAATATTTAAGCGAGCGTGCGTGGGAAGTTACAGCAGCAAACCCCAATAATCTCACCATTTTCATGAGTATATTGTTTGTTGCCTTAGTATCGATGGCCATTTACCGTTCTCCTGCGGTAGCACTCATGCCTGACGTCACTTTGAAACCGTTAAGATCGAAAGCCAACTCAATCATTGCTTTGATGGGTGCTTTTGGTGGAATACTTGCTGTCTATATCATTATGCTCTCCGGTTTAAACAAGAGTGCATATGATCACCATTCATTGGTGTATATCATCATTGGCATTGTGATGTTGATTGCCTTAGGGATCTTCTTATGGAAAGTCAGAGAACCTAAAATGGTCGAAGAAAGAAAGCAACTTGAAATCAAGATGGGAATGATTCCTGGTGAACTTCAAACATCTGTAAAAAATGGTGCGTTACCCACATTTGAGCGAAGACTGTCCTTATATATATTACTTGCTGCTGTCTTTTTAATGTTTACGGGTTATAATGCAGTCATGAGCAAATTGGCGGATTATTTGCCTAAGGTGCTCAACTTGAATTTCTTCGATTACCAGTTCATCATTGCACAGGCCATCGTTATTGCTGTGATTCTTCCTGTCGGACTTTTATCGATGTGGATGGGACGCAAAAAGACGGTTCTGATCGGTATTTTAATTTTGATGATTGCCCTTGGAAATGTTGTCTTTTTAAAAGAGAATCAACCTTGGATTACTGCAGGAATCATTGCACTTGCGGGTCTCGGTTGGACCATGATTTCGGTCAATCTTTATGTCATGGTTGTTGAATTGTCCAAAGGTTCTGATGTGGGTCGCTACACGGGGTACTATTATTCAGCATCCATGACAGCACAAATCATTACCCCAATTTTATCAGGATATCTCATGGATAATCTGGTATACGGAAGACTCATTTTATTTCCATATGCGACCTTCTTTATTGGATTGTCATTTGTCGCAATGCTTTTTGTGAAACATGCAGAATCAAAGAAATTCAAAACACTCAAAGAAGTATTGACTGCTGAGGAGGACAACCTATGAAAATCATGGTGATCGGTTATTCAAGCTCTGGGAAATCAACATTTGCGAAAAGACTTTCGACCATCCATCATATCCCTGTTTTACACATCGATCGAATCTTTTTTGGACCCAATTGGGTTGAACGGGATAAAGAGGTTGTGGAGTCTGAAATTCGAGCATTTATGAAAAAAGATGAGTGGATCATTGATGGGTTGTATCGAAAAATGGCAACCGAACGTTTCGAAGTTGCGGATCAAATCTACATCTTTGATTTTAACCGCTTTAAATGCCTTTATGGCGCGATTGTGAGACGTATTAAACATCACAATCAAAACAGAGATTCGATTGCTGATGGATGTAAGGAAAGACTTAATTTTTCATTCATCTGGTGGATCCTATTTGAAGGTCGTACCCGTAAGACGAAAGACTTGCTGAAATACTACCAAAAACAGTATCCTCAAAAGATCATTGTCTTCAAGAACCGAAAACAAGCCAATCATCACCTTAAATCCATTGGATATCAGGGATCATTCAAATATGAATAAATTCACATCATGGTTGTAGAAACCAGATTTTTATCGTATAATGATTTTGCATGTAAGGATGGGATCATGATGAATCAAATTCGCGTCAGATACGCCCCGAGTCCGACGGGACAGTTACACATCGGAAACGCAAGAAGTGCATTGTTTAATTATCTGTTCGCACGTCATTTTGGCGGCGATTTTATTGTGCGTATTGAAGATACCGATGTTGCTCGCAATGTCATCGGTGGTGAACAGTCCCAATTGTCGAATTTGTCATGGCTCGGACTGGATTGGAATGAATCTCCAGACAAGGGAGGACCTTATGGACCCTATCGTCAATTGGAGCGTTTAGACATCTACCAGAAATATGCAGAAATGTTACTTGAACAAGGATTCGCATATAAAGAGTTTCGAGAAAATTCAACAAAGTATGCAGTGCGTTTCAAAGTTCCTCAAGACGTCGATCTCTCGTTTAAAGATATCGTGAGAGGTGAACTCAAGTTCAACTCCAAAGATGTTGAAGATTGGGTCATGATCAAAGATAATGGGATTCCAACCTATAATTTTGCTGTGGTCATCGATGACCATTTGATGGAAATTACACATGTCCTTCGCGGGGAAGAACATATCACCAATACACCTAAACAAATCTTACTGTATAAAGCATTCGGATGGGAAACACCTCAGTTTGGACATATGACCATCATCGTCAATGAACAAAAGAAAAAGTTATCCAAACGTGATAAAAATGTGATTCAGTTTATTGCTGAATATAAAGAAATGGGATATCTGCCCGAAGCTCTCTTCAATTTCATTTCTCTTTTAGGATGGTCTCCATCTGACAATCAGGAAATCATGACCAAAGACCAAATCATTGAACGCTTTGATCCTGCAAGACTGAATAAAGCGCCAGCGATGTTTGATAAGGACAAGTTAGCATTCATCAACTCAAAATACATCAAGATGATGAGTGTTGATGATCTCTCGTTGCGTTGCAAGCCTTACTTAGAAAAAGCGGGTATTGAAATTCAATCAGAATCATGGTTGAAATTGCTTGTTGGTATCTTGCAAGATCGAATGACACATATTGGAGAGATTGTTAAATTATACCAGGCATTCTTCCATCCTGAATTTCATTTAGATCCAGAAGCATTCCAGTTCCTTGTTGAAAATCAGAGCCTAAAAATTCTTGAAACATTTAGAAATCATTTGAATCAAAGCGATTTTTCAATCGAAGCCATTGAACCTTTGATCAAACAAACCGGAGTTGATACCGGTACGAAGGGCAAACCACTCTTCATGAGTCTACGGATTGCGACCACTGGAGATATGCACGGCCCCTCTTTACCGATTTCACTCGCACTTCTCGGTAGAGACATTGTATTGAAAAGACTTGACCAAACCATGAAAAAACTTAGAGGTGAAGCATGAAACGTTTGATGAGTATTGTGATGAGTATCCTATTTTTGATGGTACTGTCAGCATGTGGAAAACAATATGCAGTGACTGCAGAATTTATCGATGTTGAAATTGAATTAACAAGCATCGTATTCACTGTGGAAATTGATGATCCCGAAGATGAAATCACTGGATCTGTCACGGTCACATTGTTCGACGAAGACAATAAATCCGTCTCGAATAATACCTATGATGATTTAGCGGGTCTCGTCGGTATCACTTATCGCGATTTAAAAAATGAAATGACCTATACCATCAAAGTCTATGCAACCATCGACCGTGAATCTGTCATGATTGCATCGAAGACTTTCAATCTTGCATCTGCACAAATTGTTGAAATTTCAACACCCGAAGAATTCTTCAACATGAGAAATAACAAGATTGGAAATTACGTGTTAAAGAATGACATCGACTTTGCAGGTGTTACCTTTGTTGCACCATTCAATGCTTCCTATATTTTCACAGGAACTTTTGATGGTCAAGGCTTCAGTTTGAAAAACATCAATTTTGAAGGTCTTGTCACACAAACCGGTGTGTTTGGATATGTCTCATCTGGAAGAATTGAAGATGTCGTGATTGAAAATGTCACCATCGGAACTGCAGAAGCTCCACTTTCCATCGCAACCCTTTCCAGAGTTGGAATCATTGCGGGTTATGTCTCATCAACAACAGGTGTCATCGAAAATGTCACCGTTAAAAATTCCATCATTAACTATTCAACCACATTCTCTTCAACATCTTCGCTGATTTATGTCGGTGGTGCTGTAGGTGAATTAAGAGGTTCAATGACCAATGTCACTTTAGAGAATGTATCCGTCACCTTGGAAGCTAAGGGATATGCAAAAGTAAGAATGGGTGGTGTTGTTGGACTCATCGGTGAAGACGGTATCTTAAGAAATATCAAATCTGATGCCGATGTCACGTTAAACTTCAGAGGTAATGCACTGAAGAACAGAGAAGTTCAAATCAACTTAGGCGGTGTCATTGGACAAAATCGCGCCATCAATAAGTCAAGATCCGTTGAAAACATCATGACAACCGGAGATATCAACGTCGACTTGGATTTTGGGACAACTGCAGATACCACTTCAGCGAATTATTCTGTATACATCGGTGGTTTAATCGGAATATCATCAAACAACATCTTCAACGCATTCTTTGCAGGGTCGATTGCAGTTGACCATGAAGCCAATGAAAATGAAGCATCCGTCAGCAAAGTCTTCTATGTGGGCGGTTTGATGGGCTTCTACAACTCCAATAAAACGACTCAAGCTACGGTCAAACTTGAAGGCACAACAACCATTCATATCTCAGACGATGTCACTCTAAGAGCATCACAGACCTTTGGACAGTCTGCATCGACAGTCGTTCAAAATGTCGGTATCTTTGGAACACCACACCTCTTAATCAATGATGTTTCAGAGACACTAAGCGATACTTCAACCGTACTTCCCAACCTCACCGATTTCTTCACAAATGAGTGGATAGAGGAAGCTTACAACAGTTTAAATGGATAACACAGATAACGATATCCCTCGTGGGTATCGTTTTTTTAACCGTTATCGGTGTATAATGTGAATGGGGTGAAACGATGAAAATTTCCAAGACCAGATTTATCAATCTGATTCGCTGTAACCGGTATGCCGCACTCGATGAGATCTATCGGGATAAAGAAAAGGCGGTTGTTTCATTTTCAGATGATCCTGAACTTGAGGATTTAATGGGTGAGGAGAATCGTGAAAAAGTGTCTTTTCTCTTGGATGACATGGTGGATGAAGATGGTGAAGATTTGCTCATCCAAAAAGATGAACAAATGGAAACGATGTTACCGTACTATAATCAAATTGAAATGCTTGCCGGAAAAGCGATTCGGTCACGATTTGGTGGCGAAGTCATCTATGCATTAAACACCTACGATCAAAAAAGGTTTGAATACGAGTATGAAGGGTTTAGATTGTACTGTTTCCTTGATGGCTATCAGGAAGATGACGATACCATCCGCATTTTTGAAGTGAAGGCAACCACCTCTAAAAAATTCATTGATATGACATATACCAATTCTGAAAAAGAAAAAGTCGGTGTTTTCATTGATTCTCCTGAAGGCATTCTCATGCTTCAGCAAGATGTCTTTGGAAAGATCAATGAAGCTTATCAAAAGAAGATTGAAAGACTCAAAGATAGACTCACCAAGGAAGGACGTTATGTCTATGACATATCCTATCAAAGATATGTTTTAGAACATGCCATCCAATCCAAAAAGAAAATCAAGTATTATCTGGTGGTTTTAAACAGTGAATATATACATCAAGGTCTTACCAATGAAGCTTTAGAACCCATCTATGATGATTCGATTGTGAAATTCATCGATGTGACTTCTCTTTCAAATGAAATGATGGATATTGTCTCAAATGATGTTGATGTTGTCATTCAAAGATTGAATGTCATGAATGGGAATCCTGTTCATCTGGGTAAGCATTGCCAACGAAAAGATTCAAGACAATGCAAATTCTATCCCATCTGCTATAAGCATTTACCTGTGTATAACAATATATTCACTTATATGGGTTCTAACCACGGTTTTAAAGATGAAGAGGGAGTCAAGCATGACCGGTATGATCTCATCAATGAGGGGATTGTTTCTGCACTTGATGTTCCGTATCACTGGATTGAACGCGGGAATAATTTAATTCAAAGACAAGTGATGGAGACGGATATCCCGTATTATCATCCTGGAAAAATCAGGGCAGGAATCGAAACGTTGAAATATCCCATTTATCATCTGGATTTTGAAACATTCCCATGTCCAATTCCACGATTTAAGGGTGAGAAGCCTTATGCACAATCCTTATTCCAGTATTCCATCCATATTGAGCACGCTCCGGGAGTGTGTGATAAGCATCGGGATAACTACAGTTACATTTCAACCACACATGCAGACAAACGAAAAGAACTGATTGAAAACATGTTGAAAGTCATCCCAAAAGATGGCGGTACTGTGCTTGTCTACAATCAATCTTTTGAACAAACAAGATTAAAAGAAATGGCTGAAATCTTCCCTGAATACCGTGAAAGACTTCTCGATATTGTGGATCGTCTCTTTGATTTGATGCATTTACTCCGAGGAAATCAAAAACTATTTACCCCACTTGGATTCACTGAAGAAGAGAGTAAAACCATCAATTTTTATCACAATAAACTCAATGGCTCCTTCTCGATTAAAAAAGTATTACCCTTATTTTCTAACCTCGATTATCAAGGCATGGGGGTTGCTAATGGGACAGATGCACTGGTCACCTATGCGAGATTCCCACTCATGGATTCCGAAACATTCAAACAAAAATATCAGGAACTTTTGGAATATTGCAAACAAGATACTTGGGCAATGGTCGAGATTCTAGGACAACTCAGAACGATTTGAAAGATGGATCTCGATTTCATTGATGCATGGGTAAACCTTTCATAAAGCCAATCTCTCAAAAGAGAATCATTTAAGTTTCATGAGTTGTTATTTTATCAATATTTGTTTATAATAAAACAAAGAGGAGGTCATACATATGTTGAAGCTTTACAACACACTTACGATGAACATCGAGACATTTCAATCCATTCAACCCAAGAAGGTTTCAATGTATGTCTGTGGACCGACTGTATACGGTGATATTCATTTAGGAAACGCTCGTCCAGTCATTTTTTTCGATGTCTTGAAGCGGTATTTGCGATTCATTGGATATGATGTCGTTTACGTCTCAAACATCACAGATGTCGATGATCGCATCATCGATAAGGCAAAAGAACTGAAGATAAAAGAAGAAGAAATCACAGCCATCTATACAAAGCGTTTCATTGATATGACGAACGCTTTAGGCAGTGCGCTGCCTGATCATATGCCCAAAGCAACCGATTATGTGACGCATATGATTGAGTACACCCAAGAATTGATCAACAAAGGATTTGCCTATGTCAGATCCGGTGGTGTTTATTTTAGAGTGAGCAAAGTCCTCGATTATGGCATTCTTTCAAAACAAAACATTGAAGAATTGTCTCAAGGGGTAAGAATCGTTTTAGATGACGATAAAGAAGATCCGAGAGACTTCTCGATCTGGAAATTAACCACAGATGGTCTAGCTTACGAATCTCCTTGGGGCAAGGGAAGACCTGGATGGCATACGGAATGCGCGGTCATGAATCATGAAATATTTCAATCCGAAATTGACATTCATGGTGGCGGAACCGATCTTAAGTTTCCACATCACGAAAACGAACGCGCACAAGCGATTGCTCACGATCACCATGCTCTAGCAAAATACTGGATGCATGTTGCACGACTCGATATTAACGAAGTGAAGATGAGTAAATCACTCAATAATTTCGTTCTTGTTAAAGAAATCATTCAGCAGTTTGATCCACTCGCATTCCGTTTTCTGATGATTGGACATCACTATAGACAACCCATAAATTATTCGGATGAATTGATGGACCAATATGCGAAGGAATACGATAAAATAAAGAGAAGCTTGAAGAAAGCTTTCTTGAGTATCACGCTTGCCAAAGCACACACTTTAGAAACCGATCATGTTCAATTGGACTTATTCAGACAACTGATGGATGATGATGTCAATACACCGAATGTCGTTACTCAGATTTATGATCTCTTGAAACAGATGAATAAAGAAAAGGATACCAAACGTCTTTCTGTCCTCTATCAGACAACCAAAGTGATTTTGGATGTCCTAGGCATTATGCCGCTTTATGAACTTTCAGACGAAACGCTAGTGACGTACAAGTTATGGGAAGAAGCAAGATCCAATAAGGATTTCGAACGTGCCGATAGACTCAGAGATCAACTCTCCCAAAAAGGATGGATGTAGACTTTGAACGGACTCACGCTTGCTTATCTTGGAGACGCCTATTACGAATTATCAATTCGAGAATATCTAATTGATCAAAAATTAACCCATGTCAATGATCTCCATAAACAAGCGATCAAATACACATCGGGCATTGCACAAGCGAAAATCATGGAGTATTTGATGGAGAATCAGCTTGTGAGTGAAGTTGAAATTGAAACATTTAAACGGGGTAGAAACGCAAGTGGACCCGGTCGAAAAAACATCGATGCGAAGGCATATCATTATGCAACCGGTTTTGAAGCGATGATTGGATTTTTATACATTGAACATCGCAATCGAGCAGATGAAATCATCAGATTAGCCATTAGATTCATCGAGGAAGGAGCGCTTCATGGAAAAGACAGTGGACAAAAAACTGAATAACGACGACTTGAAGGCACTACTGGATGAAGGTAATGATCAAGAATCCATCAAACCTAAAAAGAAGAAAGGTCCAAAGACAGTCATCAAAGATGAAATGATCACCATGAAAGGGGATCCTCTTGGACTACATGTCCCTCTCGATGATGAGCCTAAAGAAACATTCAATGTCAAAGAGCGTGTGAAGTCTAAGGATGATATCGTGGTTGAACGTTATAATCCTGAAGTAGCACTCGGATTAACCACAGATGATGTTGAATTAAGACAGATGGCCGGTCTTTATAATTTATCCGATTCGGGTAGTACAAAATCAATCTCAAACATTATCGTTACCAACATTTTCACTTTTTTTAACTTTTTAAACTTCGCGATTGCTGCTTGGCTCTTAACCGTGAATGCTGGCATTAGCCATCTATTCTTCATGGGTGTCATCACCGCGAACATCACGATTGGGATTATTCAAGAAATTAGAGCGAAAAAGACGATTGATAAATTGTCCTTACTCTCTGCACCGACTGCCATTGTCATTCGTGACTCAAGTGAATTTGAAATTGCTGTACAGGATGTCGTGATTGATGATATTTTGTTCCTCTCATCAGGCAAACAGATTCCTGCAGATGCCGTGGTTCGACAAGGTTCAATCGAAGTCAATGAATCACTTTTAACGGGTGAATCTGATGCCATCATCAAGAAAAAAGGCGATACCCTATATTCGGGTAGTTTTGTCGTTTCTGGATCCTGCCATGCGCAAGTCACCGCGATTGGTAAAGACATCTACATTCAAAAACTCACCAACCAAGCAAAGAAATATAAGAAACCTGAATCCGATTTATTGGGATCTCTAAAAATCATCATTCGTACAGTAGGTGCGATTATTTTACCTCTATCCGGTGTTCTGTTCTATCTCATGTGGACCAATACCGCATGGATACCTGGAATGACGCTTGCTGATAAGTTGACATCACCTGAGTATGCACAAATCGTGAAAAGTACAACCGGTGCGATGATCGGGATGATTCCTTCAGGATTATTCTTACTCACTTCAATGGCACTTGCTGTCGGTGTCATCAGACTTGCACAAAACAATACCCTCGTACAAGAATTATACTGTATCGAAATGCTTGCCAGAGTCGATACCCTCTGTTTGGATAAGACAGGTACCATCACCGATGGCACCATGACCGTGAAAAGCATTATTGAATACAAAAATGATACAGGACTTACCTTAAAGAACATCATCTCGGCGATGATCAATGCTCAAAATGATCAGAACCTGACCTCTGATGCACTTGCAGAACGTTTTGGTACAGGAAAACGGATCAGACATAAAGCGCTCATTCCATTTTCTTCAAGCCGTAAATTTTCAGCGGTTCAATTCGATCGCTATGGCACCTTCATTTTAGGTGCACCGGAATTCGTTGTTAAAGAAAACTTCAGTTTGATTGCAAAAGAAGTCGACAAGCAAGCCTCTGAAGGATACCGTGTGTTGGTCGTAGCCTATTCAGATGGCGATATCAATGAAACACAAATCACAGGTAAGATCTCGCCACTCGCACTCGTCATGATTGAAGATACCATCAGACCGGATGCGATTGAAACGATTGAATATTTCAAATCCCATAACGTGGATGTGAAAGTCATCTCCGGTGACAATCCTGCAACAGTTGCGAGAATTTCACAACGAGCAGGTATCGCGAATGCAGATAAATATGTCTCCTTAGAAGGTATGCCGGATAAAGATGTTGTGAGAGCCGCATCACGATTCACCGTGTTTGGCCGCGTTTCTCCACAACAGAAGAAAGTCCTCATCGAATCCCTTAAAAACAACGGTAGAACGGTTGCGATGACGGGTGATGGTGTCAATGATATCTTGGCGCTGAAAGAAGCAGACACATCGATTGCGATGGCATCTGGTTCTGAAGCCGCAAGAAACGTATCACACCTTGTGCTCCTCGATTCGAATTTCTCTTCAATGCCTAAAGTCGTTTCTGAAGGACGAAGAGTCATCAACAACGTTCAACGTGTTTCAACCTTATTCTTGACAAAAACAATCTTCTCATTCTTACTCGCACTGGTTGCCATTGCACGTCAAGGTGTCTATCCCATTCAAACCAATCAGTTGGTTTTGATTGACTATTTGGTCACAGGTATTCCATCCTTCTTCCTTGCCCTTGAAGCCAACAATAAACTTGTGAAGGGTAAGTTCTTATGGAATATCTTGAAAGCAGCCATTCCAGGAGCACTCGTTGTCATGATCAACTCACTCATCATCTTTGCACTTGAAGGTGCTCTGAACATGACTCAAGTTGAAGTGTCTACACTCGTTGTCATTTCAGCGACCGCAGTCGCAATGACTGTACTCTATAGAGTTTCAACACCTTTCAACAAGATGCGCCGCACATTATTCTTCCTCATGGTGACACTCTTCGTGTTCGCAGTGCTCTTTACACCGCATTTCTTCGATTTTGCACCATTCTTCAACCAAGATGTTAATTTGCATAATCCATTATCTGTATCTCAAATCTTATTACTTGTCGTATTGATTCAAGCAACATTCCCGATGATTTATATCTTATCCAACCTTTATGGATGGACGAAGGCATTCATCAGCTCCATCTTAAACAAGCTTGCCGACATGCAATAAATGAAACGGGCGCGTGAGCGCCCTTTCTATTCGAAATCTTTATCAACTTTTTTTCGATTTCAAACAACATAAACACTATAATAGTCCCGGAGGGATAAATCATGATTGTATATGGAAAAAATGTCATCAGAGAAGCGGTATTTGCCAAACGCACCATCTATAAACTCTATCTTGATGATAAATTTCAAGATTCTCATTTTCAGAGTTTTCTAAAAGATAAACAAATACCTTTTGAAAGACGTCCGAAAGGAGAACTTAACCGGTTAACCGATAATGCAGTTCATCAAGGTGTTGTTGCAGATGTGGAAGCTTATCAATATCGTGATTTAGATGAGTTGATCGATTCTTCACTTCTTCAGCGATTTTTGATTTTAGACGGCATCGAAGACCCACATAATCTTGGAGCCATCATGCGTACTGCAGAAGCCACAGGACTTACCGGGATCATTCTGTCTAAAAATGGTCAAGTACCTCTCAATGCAACGGTTGCTAAAGTTTCTTCTGGGGCGATTGAACATGTGCCTGTCTGTTTGGTCACCAACATCAGTCAAACGATTCTTTCACTCAAGAAAAAGGATATTTGGGTGATTGGTACCGATGGCAACACAACACAGTCCTATCTGGAAATGCCAAAGAATCGATCGCTTGCAATTGTCTTAGGAAATGAAGGCGAAGGTATTCGACCTCTGGTGAAAAGTCATTGTGACATGCTTGTGAAAATCCCAATGAAGGGTAAAATCAACAGCTTGAATGTGAGCGTCGCTGCTGCACTCATGATGTATGCTGCCATGGAGTAAACAATGCTCTATGTGATGAATGATTATGAACTGATTTATCTCATCCGACATGAAAACGATGATTTGGCACTCACATTCATGTTTAAAAAGTATCATAAATTCATCTGGAAACACGTTCATCTTTTAAATATTGAATCCAAGGAACAAGATGATTTTCATCAAGAAGGCATTCTCATGCTCTTTAAAGCCATCAAAACTTTCGAGCCTTCTCATAACAAGAGTTTTACTCGTTATTTTGAATTGATCTTAAAAAGACAGTTTTATCACATGAAACAAAGCTTACCGCGGTATATGCTTTTCGATCATACGGATTTTGTGAAGACACCCTGTTACATCGAAGAAGAACCGGTTGTATTGGATTTATCATCGGATATGGAGAATTGCATCTATCAACACTATTTCATTCACCGGAAAACGGTCAATGAGATTCATCAAGATCAAGGATATTCAAAGAAACAAATCTATAACACTGTCTATCGAATTAAGGAAAAATATAAAATTATGATATAATGTCGGTGGTAGTTGACTAAGTCATGGTTAAGTGTTAAAATACACTTGCTAATGACCACATGAGGTGGTTTTTTAATGCGCGAGAAAGTAATACTGGTCTGTTCAGAGTGTTTGAGCAGAAATTATACAGTAACCAAAAACAAAGCAACACAAAAAACAAGAATTGAAACCAACAAGCATTGTCCAAAATGCAACAAGCATACCCTTCACAAGGAAAGCAAATAGGAGGCTATTCAACATGGCAATCAAACAAAAAGAAGTTGAACAAAAGAGCAAATTGCTCGAAGTCCTGACCACTGAGTACAAATGGGAAAACCTGCTCTTAGGTATTCTAGCGACACTTTCAGGTGCACTTGCACTCATGATCATCAGTGGAAATTCACTGCTCACCATCAATTCTGATTTCCCCATTTTAGGTCAAGGTAACAACGGTATCATCTTTGCTTGGGTACTCTTTGCGATTTCCTTATTTGGATTGGCACTGGTCATTTACCCATTCTTCTTACCTGCAATCCCCGAACTTAAAAAGATCACATGGCCAACATTTCCTAAATTCGTTGATCATGCCGTAAGAACCATCATCTTCTTGATCATTCTTGCTGGCGTTATTCTCGTTTTCAACATCTTGATTACGAATCTTTTGGTGGGTAGAATTCTATGAGTCAATCGGTCAGATGGTACATTATTCAAACCTATTCAGGTTATGAAAATGCCGTCAAGAGCGACTTACAGCGACGCGTTGAGAGCATGGGCATGTCCGATTATATCTTTCGGATCATCGTTCCGGAAGAAACGGTCATCGAAAAGAAGGCTGACGGCAAAGAAAAAGAAAAAGTGAAGCAACTCTTCCCAGGGTATGTCTTCGTTGAAATGATTGTCACTGACGAATCCTGGTTCGTTGTGAGAAATACCCCAAGAGTCACAGGCTTCTTAGGATCTTCCGGTGGTGGTACCAAACCCGTTCCGCTTGCACCCGATGAAATCAACCAGATTTTATTAAAGATTGGTGTCATCAGCAAGCCAACATTCAAGCATTTGCTTGGTAAAACCGTTGAAATCATTCAAGGAACTTGGACTGGTCTTAAAGGAGAAGTTGTTGCTGTGGATGATGACCAAGAAAAAGTGGTTGTCAATATGGACCTCTTCGGTAGAGGTACTCCAACGGAGTTTGCAGCAACCGATATCAAAGAAGTATAGACGAGGAAACTCGTCTTTTTTTTATTTTTCATGATAAAATGGTAATCAAATAGATCTGATTGTTCAGATGAAATCGTGGGAGGGAAACGATGGATATCAAAGAAATCAATCAACCTAATGTTGATTTAAAAGTTCAAGATCCATATCAAGACTTATATGAAGAACTTAAATCTCGTCCGAAAAAAGAAAACATTGAGCCAAAACTTGGATTAAGTGATTACATTTCGATCATCCCCATTGTTGTCATCATATGGATCATCGAATCTTTCATCATCATTCAATCGACGTTTTTCATCACCTTGATGCTCATCGTTAGATGGGATCCAATGATTTTGGTGTTACTATCGATCTTATGGGCAGTGATTTGGTTCATTGGATTTCTTTATCATGGGATTGCTGAATTTTTGATGAAACACCACGCAAGGTGGTTCTCCAAATTATCGTTTACGTTGAAATATATGACATTACTATCATGGATGATGGTGAGATTATATAAATTTATGTATTCAACTCATCCACTCATGTTTGCTATCCCGATCGTAATAATGATTTCAGTATTTGCTTCGATTCAATATGAAATAACGAAGCATCATCAAAAAAGCCAGACAACGAAATTGCGTTTTTATGTTCAGATCACTTTATTTTCAATACTGACACTCATCTTCTTACTGTTCACCTTTTTGTAGAAAACCGATTGGAGAGGTTATCCATGAAAATCATTCATTCGATCAAACTATACTTGATATCCATCTTAATCGATAGCGTCTTGATGGTTGTGATGTTATGGTTTATCCTATCGAACCTGAGAAATCCCTATCGAAATGAAATACTTTTTTTACTTTTATTAATCCCATTAGCAATTTCGATCGTTTCTTTTGTAATTCAGTGGAAAGTATCAAAGATGGAGGAACTATTGACAATAATTGACCCTCAGCATATCTTGAATTTGAGATATGCTTTCATCATCCCTTATGGTGTCATCATGGTGTTGATTGCTTTTGTGACACGCACCTATTTAATTTTTTCAATCATGATGTTGGGCATTTTTATCGTCTTTTCATTTCGATCAAAAGCAGATGATTCCTGGAAGTATGATAGTTCTCGTTTTTGGCCACATGTCGTAAGAACACTCTTGATTTTGTTGGTCTCTTTTTTTGCTTCCATTTTATCGATGTTTGGAATGTAATTTGTGCTATGATAAATTGTAAAGGGAGGTGAACGCATGACCAAGAAAAAAATCATTTTGCTTCTATTGATACTCAACATCGTGTTTAGTGCAGGCATGACGTTCGCTTACTGGGCGTCTGAAATCCTAGGTGGATCACAAGATGGAACCGGGACCATCGATATCGGTGATTGGGGAACGCCTATCTTTACAACATCCGAATTTTATGATTTTGTCAATCGTACAACCAGTGTCTCAACAGAAAAGTACTATTTAGCAAACGATTTGGATTTTTCAAGTTACACATGGGTACCTATTTTAGCAACACGTATCTTTAGAGGAACGCTCAATGGTAATGGAAAAACCATCTCAAACTTAACAATCAATTACAACTCGAGTTCCATTGCGTATTCAGGCATTTTTCCTCGAATTGATGGGGCAACCATAACAGATTTGACACTCGATAATGTTCAAATTGTTTCTTATGTATCGACAACAACCCGTGTTGCTGGACTTATCGCAGGTGATGCCTACAATAGTAAAACAAATACACTTTCTTATTTGACAATCAATAATTCAGGTGTACAGGGTAGAAGTAATAACGGTGTAGGAGGACTTATCGGTTTCATTACAGGTACCAATACGACTGTCATCATGAATAACATTAAGGCAACTCAATTAAAAGCATTTAATGTCAATACAAGTGCTGGCGGGATGGTAGGTAATGTTGCTGGTAGCGCACGTCTTCAAATGTATGATATTGATTTTCAAGGTGAAGCCTATTCATACAATGGAACATCAAATGTCGGTGGTTTAATCGGATACGCATTATCCAACAGTTATATCACCATTGAACGCGCTCTTGTTGAGGCCAGCTTTCAAAACACACAAGTGACGGCTGCTCCCTATACAAATCTTTACTCTGCACGCTATCTTGGTGGTATATTTGGAAGACATGCGACCTCATCAGCACGATCATCACTGACTGATATTTTCTATACAGGAAACCTTTTCCCATCCACAGATACAAGACGTCTTGATGTGGGTACGATTTCAGGTTTAGATTCGACACAATCCACTCTGACAAGAGCATTTTATGCAAGAGTTGGCTTTAGAGCAGCAGGAGGTGTCTTATCGTATACTGTAACAGGTTGGACAGGGCAAATGTCAACCGTGGTTCCTCCAAATAACAGTACAGTACCAACCACATGGTGGGATACATACTACAGTAACTTAGATCCTTTGGTTTGGGCTCAAACCAGTTCAGGTACCAGACCTTACCTCATCCGATAAATCATAACGGGAACTCGAATTGAGTTCCCGTTTGTTTTCATTGAACATCGAAAATAATCTTCTGATTCAGCAAATCATAAATATATTTGGTTTCACCTTCCACAATTAAAGGGATATGATGGTGTGTGAGCCTTCTTAAAAGTGCAGGATATTGTTCTTTTGGAATGTGGATTTCATAGGATTTCAGTCCAACTTGTTTTTCTTTGGGAAGTGGTGCTGGACCATTCCACGTATTGAGTCCAAGATGATGATGATATCCTTGATCAGAGATGAATAGCGCAGACTTCATGTAGTTTAACATGGGTTGGAAACCAAGCACATCACAATAGAATGTTTCAGCTTCTTTCAAATCTTTCACATGAAAATGCATATGCCCAATGACAGTATTTTCATGCATCTGAAGTAAGGGTTGTTCAGGTAAGTGTCTCATCACATCCAAAATATCCATAGCTTTGGTGTACATCGTCATCTTACCCTCTTCCATCGGCCATTCGCTTTGATCACGATCACGGTATATTTCAATTCCGTTTCCATCTGGATCGTCTAAATACAGTGCTTCAGAGACCCCATGATCCGAAGCTCCTGTGACAGGATAACGTTTGTTTTTGAGTCGATAAATCACTTCGGCAAGGGCAGATCTACTCGGCACAAGATAAGCGATATGGTATAAACCTAATGTTATATCAAAGGGGAGTGCAGCTCTGTGTTCTACGAGATGAAGCAAGGGAATATTAGAATCTGTTCCAAACGAAGCCTTTCCAGATTCATTAGAAATCAGTTTAAAACCTAAAATATCCGTGTAAAATTCGATCGATCGTTTCAAGTCTTTAATGAGTAGCGTTGCACTTTTGAAGTGCATGCTTCCTGAATCAAAAAACTTAGACATGTCATCACCTCTTTCCCTCATTCTATAATTTTTTTGAAAAAATGGTTGAAAATTGGCAATAAATGATTCAATAACACATTTTTTTGAGCATAGAAACCCACGATTTGACATATTCCCACCCAAATCACTTTTTCGTTGTATTCATCATAAAATCATGATAAAATGCTTTTGATTAAGTGTTTTGTAATGTTGATATGAGGGTATACGATGATTTCTAAGACCAAAAAGCACATCATCCTAATCTTGCTTGTCATCAACATGCTCTTTTCAACAGGCATGTCTTTTGCCTATTGGGCTTCAAGTCTTTCTGGAAATCAGAATGTTGGAGATGGCACACTAACCCTCGGAGACTGGTATGATGGTATTCCAATTTTTACCACCGATGAATTCATACAAGTCATCACAACCCCCAATAATTCAAATACATATGTTTTAGCAAGGGACCTTGATTTCCAAAACATAACACCACCTGAGTGGACACAAACCAAAGATATCGTTTTTTTAGGATCCTTAGATGGAAACGGAAAAACCATATCCAATGTGAATCTCACTGATTATAGAGGTATCTTCGGTATTCTTGAGGGTGCAACCATTAGAAATTTAACACTCGATGGTATAACGATCAATTATACGCTTGCTGATAACTATACAGTGGGCATTCTTGCGGGTCGTATGCAAGGCACAGGAAATGTCATTGAAAATATCAGAATTCGAAATTCAAGTGTAACCAATACCATTTTAGCCGGTGGTGTGATTGGATTTGCATCACCTTTATCAGGTACAGGAACAGCAACCATGTCGAATATCAAAGTCCAAAACACAACCATTACCGGTGCATTCGCCAATGCGGCTTACGGTTCAGGCGGTGTGATTGGGACAGTGAATGCATTCAATATCACCATGTCAGACATTTATGTGGAAGCAACCATCACATCGAATGCCATCAGTTCAGTTGGGGGTATCATTGGTGCATCCTTAGCTGGATCAACGATTTCTGTATCACGTGCTGTCGTATTCGCAAATAGCAGATTCCGTGCATGGTCAAGTGATACAAACGTCTTTGTGGGGGGTGTGATTGGTCGAAATCAAGGATCAATTTCCATCACAGATTTCATGCTGACGGGTCAAATCGATGGTTTTGTCACGAATCCAAATAATAACAACTACACCATGAGAGCCGGAGTGACTGTCGGTGTTGGAAATGCACCCACATCACAATCCAACATTAGAAGTGCTCAAATTACACTTTATAGACGTGCCAGTAACCCAGCAGTGCTCGTGAACTCAGCAACACTTTACAATAAGATGACAGGACAAAAGCCTACATATTCAACATCAGTTTATATTGTCAGTAGATCAAATACAATGACAAACGCATGGTGGACAACCAATTATTCAAACATCACAAACTCATCACTTTGGTCATATAACGCAACATCTGACTTATACGAATTAAACAACTAAGGATACCATCATCGGTATCTTTTTGTTAGAATGAATACAGGAGGGATCATATGAATCTCATTGGTAATCTCATTTGGTTTATTTTTGGAGGGCTCATTGCAGCACTATTATGGTTTTTACTGGGTATTTTATTATCCATCACCATCATTGGTATTCCACTCGGAACTCAGTGCTTTAAATTTGCTGGTTTAGTTTTATTTCCCTTTGGGAAAGAAGTTGACATCAACTTTGATAAACACCCAATTGCCAATATTTTATGGCTTGTCTTTGTGGGTTGGGAAATGGCACTTGGATACCTTGGTGTAGCACTTTTTTTCATGATCACCATCATTGGTATTCCCTTTGGAATTCAATGGTTTAAACTCACCAAATTGGCACTTTTACCGTTCGGCGCTAAAATCCGCTAAAACAAAGTTTGTTGTTGACAAAGATAGTCCTTAATGATAGAATGATATCGCGTGTGAAAGCACACCATAGTGGAAGAAGTTGATTCATACCACATACTTATGTAAAGAAGGAGGTTGTGTCTCATGGCAAAGAAAGTTGTCAAAGTTGTCAAATTGCAAATTGCAGCAGGTAAGGCGAATCCAGCTCCACCCGTAGGTCCAGCACTCGGTCAGGCGCAGGTTAACATTCCCGCATTCTGTTCTCAATTCAATGAAGCAACCAAAGATCAGGTGGGATTTGTCGTACCTGTCATCATCTCGGTTTATGATGACCGTACGTTCACGTTCGTGACGAAAACGCCACCAGCAAGTGACTTACTGAAGAAGGCAGCAAACATCAAATCCGGTTCGAAAAATGCGAAGAAGGATAAGGTTGCTACCATCACTACTGCTCAGTTAAGAGAAATTGCAACAAGAAAGATGCCCGACTTAAATGCGTACACTGTCGAAGCAGCAATGAAAATCGTCGAAGGTACTGCACGTAACATGGGAATCACCGTCGTAGACTAATTTAGATGCTAGCTATCTAAATTGTGGGAGGATATCCCGCTAGACCACATTTTAGGAGGAAGAATATGAAAAGAGGAAAGAAATACCTTGATGCAGTCAAACTGATCGACAAGTCGAAAAAGTATGCTGCAGGTGAGGCACTGGACCTAGTCAAGAAGACCTCGTTTGTTAAGTTTGATGCAACTGTTGAAGCAGCATTCCGTTTGAATGTTGATCCAAGAAAAGCAGATCAGAACTTAAGAGGCGCACTAGTCCTGCCACACGGAACCGGTAAAGTTTCCAGAGTTGTTGTCATTACACAAGGCGAAAAAGCGAAAGAAGCTGAAGCGGCTGGTGCTGATTATGTAGGTGCAGCAGAACTCATTCAAAAGATTGGCCAAGGCTGGTTTGAGTTTGATGTGATGGTTGCAACTCCAGACATGATGGGACAACTCGGTAAATTAGGACGCATCTTAGGCCCTAAAGGCTTGATGCCAAACCCAAAAACCGGCACTGTGACTCTTGATATCGCGAAAGCAGTCAAGGACATCAAAAATGGTAAGATCGAGTATCGTACAGACAAAGTGGGTAACATTCATGCACCCATCGGACGTGTATCCTTCACTGTTGAAAAACTCAGTGAAAACTTACACACACTTTATGATCAACTGGCTCGTATCAAACCAACAACCGTCAAGGGTACTTACATGAAGAACATTACGGTGACTTCAAGTATGGGTCCTGGCATTCATATCGACGAAGAGTCGTTGAAAGCCAAAGCATAATTTAATACATTCAAGATGCCAAAGACAGTAGGTGCCCAACGGCTTAATGTCCTACCGAGGTGATGAATCGAATTCGATTTTTCTCTCTTTTGTCTTTTGGCACAAGAGAGATTTTATTTTCCAGAAGGAGGCATTTCATGCAAAAAGCAATTTTGGAACGTAAGGCAGAAGCCGTACGTGAACTGACTGAAAAGCTTGGACGTGCGACATCCGTTGTATCCTTCGATTATCCAGGTTTGACTGTGGAAAGTTTCACAAAGCTCCGCACCCAGCTCAGACAAGCTGGCTGTGAAGTCACAGTCTATAAGAACAATATTTCGAGAAGAGCATCAATCGCTGCTGGATATGGCGAACTTGCTGACAAACTGGTAGGTGGAAAAGCACTTGCCATCAGTTATTCGGATGTTGTAGCACCTGCGAAAATCATCTTCGATTTTGCGAAGGAAAACAAGGTTGTCCAAATTGGTTCAGGTATTGTCGAGGGTAAAGTCGTGAGCGTCGAAGGTATCAACGCACTGGCAACATTACCATCAAGAGAAACGCTGCTTACAATGTTAGCAGTCGGTATGCTCACACCTATTCGCGAACTCGCAGTGGGTCTGAACATGATCAGTAGTGCAGAATAAATCACATTAGGAGGAATTATAAAATGGCAAAACTTACAAAAGCAGCGTTTATTGAAGCGCTCAAAGAAATGACTTTACTCGAAATCAAGGAACTCGTTGACGGACTGAAAGAAGCTTTCGGTATCGACCCAACTGCAGTATCCGCAGCTCCAGCAGCAGGCGCAGCAGCAGCTGTTGTTGAAGAACAAACTGAATTCAATGTCATCTTGAAGACTTTCGGCGCGAACAAGATCGCGGTCATCAAGGTTGTTCGTGAAATCACAGGACTTGGTCTTGCTGATGCGAAGACTTTGACTGAAACTCCAAACGCAGTCATCAAAGAAAAGATTAAGAAGGAAGACGCAGAAGCAATCAAGAAGTCCTTAATGGATGCTGGTGCAACTGTTGAAGTCAAATAGTTTCTAATTGAAGCGAAGTTTAACCTGAGAAATCATCTCAGGTTTTTTCGCTGTTTCAGGGGGACCAATGAGTCACTACTTCCAAAATGATTCTAACCTCGATCATCAGGTCAAAACCATCGAAGTCTTCTTGAGAAACACTTCATTTCGGTTCTTTACCGATCTCGGTGTATTTTCAAAGAACGCACTTGACTTTGGCACCCGATTATTGATTGAGGCGATCGATATCCCGAGTACAGCTAAAACGGTGATCGATATGGGCTGTGGATATGGACCGATTGGAATTGCAGTTGCGAAACTGTATCCATCGGCGAAGGTTCATCTCTACGATGTCAACGAAAGAGCCGTTGATTTAGCACGCAAAAATGCACAGATCAACAAGGTTGAAAACGTGATGGTAACACCATCGTTTCTCTTTGAGCATGTCAACATCAGCGCAGATGTCATCATCACGAATCCACCGATTCGTGCAGGTAAAGCGACCATCTTCAGATTGTATGAAGACGCCTTTAAAACGTTAAATCCAGGCGGTCTTTTCTATGCGGTCATTCAGAAGAAACAAGGAGCTCCCTCAACGTTTGCGAAACTCACTGAGCTTTTCGGGAATTGTGAGATGATCAACAGGGATCATGGATATTGGGTGCTTTTAGCACGAAAGTCTTGAGAATCATTGACTATTGAAGTCTCATGTGTTAATATAGTAAAATGCATAATGTTGTTTTTAATTAATTAAATACCAGTCATTAACGTGATTTTCCAAATACGATAGGAGTGTGGATTATGGGATATCGGAGCGTCAATTACGGCAAAAAAGCAAGTCGCAGAAATTATTCTCGAATGAACTACGACATTGATTTGCCAGACCTGATTGAGATTCAAACCAAGTCTTTCAAGTGGTTTATCGATCAGGGTATTCGGGAACTTTTAACAGATATTTCGCCGATTGAAGGACACAATGGCGACCTCAAACTCTATTTTGAGGAACACTATTTGGCAGAGCCCAAATACGATGAACAAGAATCCAAATTACGCAATACAAACTACGCAAAACAACTCTCTGCTCGTGTTAAACTTGAGAATGCTGTTACCGGTGAAGTGCGTGAAAACGTGGTACTGATGTGTGAAATCCCCTACATGACATCTTCGGGGACTTTTGTCATTAACGGTGCTGAACGTGTCGTTGTTTCACAGATCATCCGCTCCGCAGGTGCCTATTTCACAAGCGAATTGGACAAAAAATTGAATCAGGTCAAATACATGGCACAAGTCATTCCAACACGTGGTGCTTGGATTGAATATGAACTTGGCTCTAAAAACATCATGTACGCAAAACTTGACCGTTCCAAGAAAGTTCCAATGACCACCATGATGCGTGCACTCGGTTTGTCCAAGAAAAAGGATATTATCGAAGTTTTTGGTAAGTCCCAATACTTGGATGCAACCTTTGAAAAAGATGAAACCAAAAACGCCGATGAGGCGATTGTGGATTTATATTCCAAGCTCAGACAAGGCGAAAAAGTACCTGCCGATGCTGCGAGAGAGTTCATCAGAATGCGTTTATTCGAACGCAGACGCTATGATTTGGCATCTGTCGGTCGTTACAAATTTAACAAGAAATTAGACGTGACTGCACGTCTTTTAGGCACATACACTTCGACAGACATCATAGATCCTGAAACTGGAGAAGTTGTCATACCTGCTAAGACGAAGATCACGAAAGATATCATTCAAAAACTGAAAGAGAACCGTCATCTCCTGAGAACTGAAATCATCTCTAAAGAAGATTCGTTGCAAAACGAAACTCCAGATGAAATTTTAGCAACCAGACTTCCAGATGGTGGAGAAACATTATACACGAAAGAAAATATCACGAACACCAGAACAGGTGAAGTTTTAGTGCCAAAAAACACTGAAATCACAGACGAAGTCATTTCTCTGCTTCGTAGAAGTCGTCAATCTCTCGATGAAAAAGTCATCAAGTATTTCTTTGGTGGCCAAGACATTTATCAGAAGGAAAAGGACCGCGAAGGTGTTATTGTTGAATCTATTGAAGTCACCATCAAGGATAAGGAAACAGATCGTATCTATCCTGTGAAGGTCATCGGTAACGACCAGAGAGAAACCAAAGAATACATTACCCTTTCTGACGTTGTTGCGTCAATGAGCTATTATTTAAACCTTTATGAAGGTATCGGACAAGAAGATGACATCGACCATCTCGGTAACCGTCGTCTCCGTTTGATTGGCGAACTTTTGAAGAATCAATTCAGAATTGGTCTTGCTCGAGCTGAAAAGAACATCAAAGACAAGATGTCAACAACCACATTTGCGGATGCAACCCCATCGAATATTATCAACATGACACCGCTTGCTGGAGCCATTAAGACGTTCTTTGGCAGTTCACAGTTATCACAGTTCATGGATCAAATCAATCCGTTGGCTGAACTTACTCAGAAGCGCAGAGTCTCAGCACTTGGTACAGGTGGTCTTGCTCGAGATAGAGCAGGCGTTGAAGTCCGTGACGTTCACAACTCGCACTATGGCAGAATCTGCCCAATCGAAACACCTGAAGGTCCTTCAATCGGACTCATTTCTTCACTTGCAACATATGGTAAGGTTGACCAATATGGATTCATCCAGACACCCTATTTGATGGTTGAACGCAGAGATGGCAAACCGGTTGTCACAGAAGAATTTAAGTATCTTACTGCAGATGAAGAATACGATGAAGTCATCGCTTCGGCTGCAACATCACTTTCTCCAGAAGGTGTCATTTTATCTGAAAACGTGATTGGTCGCTATCGTGGTGAAACTTCGATGTTCGAACCCAGCCAAGTCACTTTCATGGACGTTTCACCGAAGCAAATCGTTTCGGTTGCAACCTCCACGATTCCATTCCTTGAACATGACGATGCTTCCCGTGCATTAATGGGTGCAAACATGCAACGTCAAGCTGTACCTCTATTGAAACCTGAATCACCGATTGTAGGTACGGGTATCGAATACCGTGCAGCAAAAGACTCAGGATCTGTCATTGTCTCTCAGGTTTCGGGTTATGTGACATATGCGGATGCAACCAAAATCATCGTCACTCAAGCACCGGATCAGAAGATCATGGTCGGAAACAATGTCTTATTTGATCCGAACAAGCCATTCACATATGAAATTGCCAAAGTCTTGAAAGATTATGGCATGGGTGAATCAGCAACCTATAACCTCATTCGTTTCTTTAGATCGAACCAAGATACGTGCATTTTGCAACGCCCAATTGTCACGACAGGTGAATATGTTGAAAAGGGTGATATTCTTGCTGATGGTCCTTCCACAGATAAGGGTGAACTCGCACTTGGTCGAAATGTGACCGTTGCATTCATGACCTGGGAAGGTTATAACTATGAAGACGCCATCATCATGAGCGAAGACCTTGTGAAAGAAGACGTTTATACATCCATTCACATTGATGAATATGAAATTGAAACCAGAGAACTGAAAACAGGATCTGGTCGTGAAGAATTTACACGCGAAGTACCCAATGCCGGCTTAGACGCCTTAAAGAATTTGGATGAGCGTGGCATCATCATTCCGGGCTCTGAAGTCAAAGAAGGAGACATCTTAGTGGGTAAGATTACACCCAAAGGTGTATTTGAACCCAGTCCTTCTGAAAAACTCATTCATGCCGTGATTGGTGAAAAATCGAGAGAATACAGAGATTCCTCACTCCGTGTACCCCATGGTGGCGGTGGTGTTGTTCAATCCATCCAGTATTTCTCCAAGAAAAATGGCGATCAGCTCATGTCTGGCGTCAATGAAGAAGTTCGTGTTTATGTTGCCAAGAAGAGAAAGATTTCTGAAGGTGACAAAATGGCAGGACGTCATGGTAACAAAGGTGTTATCTCAAAGATTTTACCCAGAGAAGACATGCCTTACATGGCAGATGGTACACCTGTTGACATCATGTTAAACCCACTCGGTGTTCCATCACGTATGAACATCGGACAGATTCTAGAAATCCATTTAGGAATTGCAGCTAAAAACTTAAATGTTAAGATTGCAACACCTGTCTTTGATGGTGTCGATGATGAAGACTTGAAAGCCATCATGAAGGAAGCGGGTATCGCACCCGATGGTAAGACCGTTCTTTATGACGGCCGTACCGGAGAACCGTATGAAAACCGTATTTCTGTCGGTGTCATGTACATGATCAAATTGTCCCACATGGTGGATGACAAACTCCATGCACGCTCTGTTGGACCCTACACACTTGTTACACAGCAACCCATGGGCGGTAAAGCTCAAAACGGGGGTCAGCGTTTCGGTGAAATGGAAGTTTGGGCACTCTACGCATATGGTGCAGCGCATACACTCCAAGAAATGCTTACAGTTAAATCCGATGACATGCTCGGTAGAAACAAGGTCTACAGTGCCATTACGCACGATAAACCAGTTCCTCAGGCATCCATTCCAGAATCATTTAGAGTTTTGACCCGCGAATTGCAGGCTCTTGGTCTTTATGTTGAGCTGATTGACGCGACAACGGGTGAAAACGAAGCAGAAAAATCACTTGTCGACAACAGCCCGAGCAAGTTTAGAGGAGGGTTCCGTTAATGGCTAAGGAAAAATTGACATTGCATGTCGAATCATTAAAACTGTCTGAAGAAGCACTGAAGGCGCTTAAACTTTCCGGAATCGATCAACTCGAAGACTTCAATACATTCAATTTGAAAGAATTGAACATGCTTTTGGGTGATTCGTTTGAAGAAATCAAGACAATTTTACGCAGATACGCACTCCCAAGAAACTTAGATAACTTAAATTTAAGCAGTGAAGTCACCGATATTTTGAGAAACGCAAATATGACCGATCTCAAGGAATTCCTCGATTTCGATCGTCATGCCTTGTATCATCTTTTTGAAGAAGATGCATTGCTTCGCGCTGAAGTCAACGGTATTTTGGAACTCTATGGTTTTGATCCACTGAAGGAACATGCTCATCATGTCCCTGAAGCAGCCATTCCAATGGTAGAACCCAGTGCAGTCTTAGATATCGACTTATCCGAACGTATTCATCGCCATGTACAACCCATCCGTAAAGGATATGGTTCTAGAACCTATTCTCACTTAAAGATTCGTCTGGCATCACCCGATGAAATCAGACAGTGGTCTTACGGTGAAGTGAAAACACATGAAACCATCAATTATCGAACATCAAAACCTGAAGAAGGTGGATTGTTCTGTGAACGTATTTTCGGACCCACAAGAGATTATCAGTGCGCATGCGGCAAGAAACAATCCGGTAATAAGGGTCAAATCTGCCAGAAGTGCGGTATTGAAATCACCGAATCCAAGGTGAGAAGAGAACGCATGGGTCATATTGAACTTGAAGCTCCTGTTGTTCATACTTGGTATTTGAAAAACTCTCCTTCACGGCTCGCCATCTTATTGGGCATTAAAGCCAAGGCACTTGAAGAAGTCGTTTACCATGCATCCTATATCGTTACCGATCCAGGAACAGCACCCTTGTCCAAGAAACAGATTCTATCTGAGCAGGATTATAGTGCATTATCTGAAGAGTACGGTTCCAAGTTCATTGCCTTAACAGGTGCTGAAGCTGTAAAAAAACTCCTTCAGGAACTCGATTTGGATAAAGAAGTGAAGTCACTCCGAAAGAAGCTCAAGACCTCTTCCAAGCAGAAGAGAGATAGAATCATCAAGAGACTTGAAGTGGTTGAAGCCTTCAACAATTCGGATAATAAACCAGAATGGATGGTCATGGATGTCATTCCTGTCATCCCACCGGATCTTCGTCCGATGGTTGCCTTAGATGGCGGACGTTTCGCAACGACTGACTTAAATGACTTATACAGAAGAATCTTAAACCGTAACAACCGTTTAAAGAAACAAAAAGAACAGATGGCACCCCGTCTGATCACAAAGAACGAAAAACGTATGCTTCAAGAAGCAGTTGATGCGCTCTTTGACAATGCGAAACGTGGTAAGAAAGCAGCTGTTGAACGCAACAGACACTTAAAATCACTATCGGATATGCTCAGAGGTAAGCAAGGCCGCTTCAGACAGAATCTACTCGGTAAACGTGTAGACTATTCAGGACGTTCGGTCATCATCGTTGGACCCGACCTTGAAATGTACCAATGTGGTATCCCTAGAGAAATGGCCATCATTTTGTTCAAGCCATTCGTCTTAAGAGAATTACAAAAACTGACTGGAAACGATGCGAATGCAAAGAAGAATGCAAACGCGAAGTACGATAAGATGGATGATGATGTTTGGGCAGCTTTGGAAAAGGTTGTCAGAGAACATCCTGTTCTACTCAACCGTGCCCCAACCCTTCACCGCCTTGGTATTCAAGCATTTGAACCCAAACTGATTGATGGAAAAGCGATTCGTCTCCATCCCCTTGTCACACCAGCGTTCAACGCTGACTTTGACGGCGACCAGATGGCTGTTCACGTTCCACTTTCCAATGAAGCTCAAGCAGAAGCAAGACTTTTAATGCTTGCATCCAATAACATTTTGAACCCTAAAGATGGTAAACCCGTTGTCACACCTTCACAGGACATGGTACTTGGAAACTACTACCTGACCCTTGAAGAAAAACATGCGAGAACATTTGCAGGATATCGTGCTGAAATCAGACAAGCTGAACATGATGAAAAACATCAGCATGAAGGTAAGTTCTTTAGTTCTTATGATGAAGCCTATCTGGCATATCAACATCATGTCATCGGTCTTCATACTCGAATTGTCATCGATCCAAAATCAATCAATCAAAAGTTTACCGACGAACAGAAGAAGATGTATTTGGTCACTACCCTAGGTAAACTCATTTTCAACCGGATATTACCCCCAACATTCCCTTATTTGAACGAACCATCCATTGAAAACTTGGAAATCAAGACGCCAGATAAGTACTTTATTGCCAAAGGTGTCAATCCGAAGGATGCAATGCTTCAAATTCCTACACCTTCACCTTTCAAGAAGAAATTCCTATCTCAGATCATTGCTCAAGTCTTCAAGCAGCTCCAGATTTCAGAAACATCTAAGATGCTCGACAGATTAAAAGACTTAGGATTCAAGTATTCTACGGTTGCAGGTATTACCGTATCCTTTGCTGATATCAATGTTTACTCGAAGAAACAAGAACGTCTCGAACAAACCAGAACCAACATTGACGAAATTCAAGGATATTTTGAAGCAGGAATGCTCACTGGCAAGGAACGAAGAGAACTTGTCATCAAACAGTGGCAAGAAGCCAGAGACGATATCCAAAAAGGACTCATGGAAGAGTTTGATAAGGATAACAACATCTACATGATGTCAGACTCCGGTGCACGTGGTAACGCGTCGAACTTTGCTCAGCTCGCTGGTATGCGTGGACTCATGAATAACCCTAAAGGTGAAATCATCGAAGTTCCTGTTCAAGCATCCTTCAGAGAAGGCTTAACCGTATCGGAATTCTTCATCTCGACCCATGGTGCTAGAAAAGGTTCAACCGATACCGCACTTAAGACTGCGGAATCAGGTTACTTAACACGACGTCTCGTTGACGTTTCACAAGATGTCATCGTTGTCGATGAAGATTGCGGAACTGAACGCGGTGTCATCATGGAAGCAGTCAAAGATGATACGAAAGAAATTGTGCCACTCTATGACCGTATTGTGGGTCGGTTTGCATCGAAGGATATTATCAATCCAAAGAACAAGCAAACACTGGTGAAGCGTAATGAATTAATCACTGAAGAAATTGCAGCCAATCTATTGAATGCAGATCTTAAGGGTATCGAAATCAGAAGTAATTTAACCTGTAACTCCGAAAACGGCGTTTGTGCGAAGTGCTATGGTAGAAACTTAGCCACCAACACGAGAGTCGAAGTCGGTGAAGCTGTTGGTGTCGTTGCAGCTCAGTCGATTGGGGAACCAGGAACTCAGCTCACAATGAGAACATTCCATACCGGTGGGGTCGCATCCGCATCAGACATCACACAAGGTCTCCCACGTATTCAGGAATTGTTTGAAGCCAGAAACCCGAAAGGGAAAGCAGTCATCAGTGAAGTCGATGGTAAAGTCAAATCGATTGATCGCCAACGAGGCGGTGTATCGATTGTGACCATCACAGACAATCACGATAAAGAATTTAAATACACCATCGATCCGAATGTGGAAGCACTGGTGAGAAAAGGTGCAGTCGTCAAGGCTGGCCAGAAACTCACGCCAGGTTCGATCAATCCTAAGGAACTCTTGAGAGTTGTTTCTGCTGAAGCTGCAGAAATGTACATCTTAGAAGAAGTCCAGAAGGTTTATCGTGCACAAGGTGTAGAAATTTCGGATAAGCATATCGAACTCATCATCCGTCAGATGTTAAGAAGAATTGCTGTGGTCACCGAAGGTGATACAGATCTTCTTCCTGGCACTGAAGTCTCTGTATCCGAGTTCAAGAGAGCTAACCGTAAGGCATTCGCTTCATTCAAGCGTCCCGCTGTCGGTCGTCCAATCTTGCTGGGTATCACGAGAGCATCACTCAGAAGTGATTCATTCCTATCTGCAGCATCCTTCCAGGAAACGACAAGAATCTTAACCGATGCAGCCATCAAAGGCAAGACCGACGAACTTCATGGTTTGAAGGAAAATGTCATCATTGGTGGACTGATTCCTGCAGGTACAGGTATTTTGAGAGAGTCTATGTTTGAATACGACAGATCCAATACCTTCACTGAAGAAGAGGAACTCGATTACTAATGAATATCGCCATCATCCCATTTGGGTTGATGGCGTTTTCTTTTACATTGAGAGACTTAATACAAACTATGCTATGTGTTATAATATAGGAGTATCTTGGGGGTTCTTATGAAATCAAAAAGCTTGGGAAAATGGATGGTTATTGCGACGTATCTATTGATGATATGTTCTATTTTGCTTTATGATGCGTCCACCAGGATTGATTTTCTTTATTTGAATCGTTTCATCGTATTGATGAATATTGGGATATATATCATGGCTCCTTTTTGTGTGATTATTCATGGTGTGAATTTAGTCAAAAGCATTTCACTAAAGCACAGCATCTATCTTGTTTTGAGCGTATTTCCTTTGTCTTGGTTTCTTTTAGGTGAATATTATTCCATATGGATTATATCCTTGTTTTGAAAATGAAAAGGGTGAGTCGATGAATAAAGTCGTTGTCATTGGTGGTGCAGTTGTTGATGTGTTTTTATATCCGGAAAAGAAGATGATTTTACATGATTCGAATCCGGGTTTTTTGAAACAATCTTTAGGCGGAGTTGGAAGAAACATTGCAGAAAATCTTGCTCGACTGAATGTCAATACAACCCTGATTACCGTTTTGGGAGCTGACCAGGGTGGTCAAATGATTGAACAATCCTCTAGGGATATCGGACTTCACCTTGAGGTTATTCGTGCTCCACAAACTCCGATGTATTATTCAGTCATGGATGAAAACAATGAAGACTTGGTCAGTGTCGCAGTGATGAAAGAAATCGAACTTTTGACACAAAGTGAAATTGAAAAAAGACTACCTCTCGTTCAATCGGCAGATCTCGTTGTCATCGATACCAATCTCTCTGAAGAGACCTTTGCATTTGCGTGCAAAAGGATAGAAAAACCCATCTTTGTAGATGCCATTTCTACACAAAAAGTCGTGAAAATTCGAAAATATTTGCATCACATCCATACCCTTAAACTCAATGTCATGGAAGCTGAAGTCCTCACGGGTATGACATTTGAAACGATGGATGACTTAAATGACATGGGTGATTTCTTGATTCAGGCAGGGGTCAAGCAAGTACTCATCACCATGGGAAGATTGGGTGCTTATTATGCGGACAAAGATCATACCATGTTTAGAAATGCAATGCCTGTTGAAGTCAAGAATTCAAATGGTGCAGGAGATGCATTCATCGCAGGAGCCATCTATGCCCATCTACATGATTTACATCCGATCTCTGTAGCCATGGCGAATGCCATGATCAATTTAGAATCTCTTCAAGCGGTCGCAAGTGAACTCACTGAAGATCTTTTGATGAAAACCATGAAGGAGATAGACTCATGAATACGAAAATTGAAATCCAAAAAGAAGTTGAACTCGCACTAAAAAATGGTAAACCAGTGGTTGCTTTAGAATCGACCATCATCAGTCATGGAATGCCCTATCCCGATAATGTCAAGATGGCAAAAAACGTTGAAGATATCATTCGTCAAAAAGGAGCGATTCCGGCGACAATCGCTATTTTGAATGGCGTCATCAAGGTAGGATTAAGTGCGGATGAGATTGAAATGCTCGCTTCAGCAAAAAATGTGTTTAAAGTTGGAAAAAGAGACATCGCTTATGTGGTTTCTCAAGGTAAAACAGGTGCAACCACAGTATCAGGAACATCATTAATTGCAGAAATGGCTGGAATCAAAGTGTTTGCAACCGGTGGAATCGGAGGCGTTCACAGGGGTGCACAGGAAACTTTTGATATTTCTAGAGATCTAGAAGAACTGGCAACTACCAATATCACTGTGGTTTGTGCAGGTGCTAAATCGATCTTAGATTTAGGTCTTACGCTCGAATACTTAGAAACCAAAGGTGTTGAAGTCATCGGATATCAAACCCATCAACTGCCAGCCTTTTATACGAGAACATCAGGATTTAATGTCAATTACCGTATGGATACACCAGAGGAAATTGCCAAACTGATGCATGCAAAATGGTCTTTAGGTTTAGAGGGAGGTATAGTGGTTGCCAATCCAATCCCTGAAGCTTATGACATGGATTCAACAATCATCAATCAAGCCATCGAATCCGCACTCAAAGAAGCGAAAGAATTGGGAATCAAAGGGCAAGAAGTCACCCCATTTTTACTTTCTAAAGTGAAGCATTTGACAGAAGGATCCAGTTTGGATTCGAACATTCAGCTGGTTTATAACAACGCAAGACTTGCTTCGGAAATCGCAGTTTCCTACGCATCCATTCAAACACACTGACAATGCTCGAAAGAGCATTTTTCATTCAAATGACGATTTAAGTCAAGAATATCAAGGTTTCATCGTGCTATCATAAAGCCAGTAGAGGTATTTGATGAATCATCGAAATCAGGCAGAAGCCATTCAAAGAGTCCAATCGTATATCAAAAGTCATTTAAAAACAGTTTTGACGCTCAAATCACTTTCTGCCGTTGCAGGATATTCACCTGCACACACAGAGCGTATGTTTAAAGAGGCGACAGGAATGAATCTCTTTGAATACATCCGATTGATGAGATTGACAGAGGCAGCAAAATCATTGAAGTCAGATCCAAGTGAAAAGATTATTGACATCAGTCTCGATTATGTTTTTGATTCCCACGAAGGGTTTACACGTGCATTTTCTAAGGAATTCGGCATTTCTCCCAAACGTTATCAAAAACATCCCATCCCTGTCCGATATTTCATCACTTACGATGTCTTAAGCAGATATCTCTTCAATCACCGAAAAGAGGGTAAAAGCATGGAAAGTAAAACCGTATTTGTTCAAGTCGTTGAACGACCCAAACGAAAAGCAATCATCAAAAGAGGTGTGAAAGCAACCGAATACTTTGAGTATTGTGAAGAAGTAGGTTGTGATGTCTGGGGGATTTTAGAGAGTATACCGAATGCCCTATACGAACCTGCAGGATTTTGGTTACCCAAAGAGATGATTCCAAAAGGAACTTCTGAATACGTCCAGGGTGTTGAAATTCCATTTGATGACCAAACACTCCCCCCTGAAGGCTTTGATCTCATCACATGGGATCAAACCTTGATGATGATCTTTCAAGGAGAGCCTTATCCAGATGAGCATTTTATGGATGAAATACCCCTCGTTCAAAAACACATCGAAAATTTTAATCCACAACTCTATGGATATGAATGGGATTTGAATCAACCTCGCTTTCAATTGTCACCCCTCGGTTATCGAGGATACATTGAAGCTAGACCCGTTAAAAAAAGATAACATTCGGAAAGTTCCGAATGTTTTTTATAGAGATAGACTGATGAGATAAATCAGTACAATATGCAGAGGATAATAGAAGTAAACAAACCTTAAGGATGATTTCCCACGCTTTCCATGATACATCAAAAGGATAGGGATTGCAGTGAGTGCAAATAGTTGAATCCAGTTGATTCCTTCCCATCCAAGGGATAATGCAGGATATAGACAGTAGATGAGGGTTAAACCAATCGCATAACCCCATTTTTGTTTGGGTGACTGAACCCATCCAAAAATCATGATCAACCCAAATCCATAAAAACCATAGGGTAACACGATCGAAACGAGAAATAAAGCAGTGAGGATTAGAATACTGAAAGGTTCATACCTTTGGATGAGCACCAGTCCCATCAATCCAAGCAGTAATGTCCATATAATATTCATTCTGAATCCCGGACCCTCTAAAAACCATACATGAGTCAGATTGAACCCACTGAAAAAATATAAGCCTAAGAAAATGATTTCAGTTGCCAATCCAAGAATGAACAATCTTAGCATGTATCGCTTGATGTTTGAAGTATGCAAAAATCCTTCAGCAATCATAAAAGCAAATAAAGGAAAAGCTATTCTTCCAATCAAGCGCATCATCACATAAAGCGTCGTATCAGGTGATATGAGAAAAAGACCGATATGATCAACGGTCATGGTGACTAAAGCAATCCACTTGAGCATGTTTCTGGTCACAGGCACACCTTCTTCAAATGACTTAATTACATTATATACGATATCTTAAAACTGTGTATGTATCTTGATCTTTGTATGCAGTTCATCATCTTTATGAATAAGGATATTTATATCCTTGTATGAAACCGTTACATCGTTGAATTGATGTGATTAAAAGGTATATATTTTTAAAAATATAATATAATAGAAATAGACGTTTTTGAAAAGAGGCATATCCATGGATTTATTTAAGAAGTGTTACCAATACGATACAGCAAAAAAAGCGAGAGAAGCTGGCTACTATCCATACTTCCACGAACTGACCAGTAAACAGGATACCATTGTTCATATGGAAGGCAAAGAAATGATCATGATCGGATCGAACAACTACCTCGGTTTGACATCCCATCCTGAAGTCATTCAAGCAGCAGTCGATGCAACACTCAAATATGGCACTGGTGTTTCTGGTTCCCGTTTTTTAAATGGTACACTGAATTTACATAAGGAACTCGAAGGGGAGCTTGCAGCGTTCTTGAATAAAGAAGATTGCACCATCTTCTCAACCGGATTCCAATCGAATTTAGGCATCATTTCTGCAATTGCAGGCAGAAATGATATCATTTTTTCCGATAAAGAAAATCACGCATCCATTTATGATGGTACAAGACTCAGTTACGCCGAAGTCATTCGTTTTGAACACGCAGATATGAAAGATTTAGAAGAAAAGCTTGCAAAAGCTCCAGATACCAAAGGCAAACTCATCATCACCGATGGTGTATTTTCCATGAGTGGTGATATTGCCAAACTTCCTGAAATCTGTGCACTTGCCAAACAATACGGTGCACGTGTCATGGTCGATGACGCACATGGTTTTGGTGTCATGGGACCTACAGGTAGAGGAACAGCTGAACACTTTGGACTTGAAAAAGAAGTCGATATCATCATGGGGACTTTCTCTAAGTCACTCGCATCACTCGGTGGCTATGTGGCTGCTGAACGTGATGTTGTCGATTATATCCGCCATAATTCAAGACCCTATATTTTCTCTGCAGCCATTCCACCTGCAAATACTGCAGCTGCATTAGCAGCCTTAAGAGTTCTTAAAAGAGAACCCGAACGTGTTCATGCACTTCATGATATTTCAGAATACATGAGACAAGGGTTAAAGGCTAAAGGATTAAAAATTCGAGATTCAAGAACTCCAATCATCCCCATTTTCACCTACATGCCACTACGTACAATGATTGCTTGCAATCAATTGTTCGAACACGGTGTTTACGTCAATCCAGTATTGCCACCGGCAACCCCGATTGGTGAATGTTTGATACGAACCAGTTATACAGCAACACATACCAGAGAACAAATGGACATTGCCATTGAAAAGATTGCAGCAGTGTTGTCATCTTTGGAGAATTTTGAGGAATAATATGAAAGTCATTATTGTCACAGGAGCATCGTCCGGTATCGGATTATCGATTGCTCAGTATCTTGGAAACCAAGGACACCATGTGTATGGGATTTCAAGATCCAAGCACTTTGATAAAAGTATCCGCAGCATTCAAGCCGATGTTACAGAGTTTGATGCTTTAAAAGCGGTATATCAAGAAATCTTTGATATCGAAGGCAGAATCGATGTGCTTGTGAATAACGCAGGCATGGGTATTTCAGGAAGTATCGAAGATACAGCCTATGAAGATGCATCCTATTTGATGAACGTCAATTTTATGGGTGTTTTTAACTCAACCAAAGCGGTGATTCCTTTCATGAGATCATCGGGTGGAGGAAAAATACTGAATGTCAGTTCGGTTGCTGCCAAACTTTCCATTCCGTTCCAAGCATTTTATTCCAGTTCAAAAGCTGCAATCAATGCATTTTCTGAAGCACTCGCCAATGAAGTTGAACCCTTTAATATTCAAGTCTGTACATTGATGCCCGGTGATATAAAAACCGGCTTTACTAAAAACCGGAAGAAGAATTCGGTGACATCTGAATCTTATGGTGACCGCGTTGAGAAAAGTGTTGGTGTCATGGAAAAAGATGAACAAAATGGTATGGATCCTGACATCGCAGCGAAAACTGTCCATCGTTTGGTCAATAAAAAACGCATTCCTCTCTATAAAACCATCGGATTGAAGTATAAAGTTATCGTATTACTTGCTAAAATACTCCCTTCTGGACTTGCAAATCGGATTGTTGGAGCCATCTATGCATTCAAAAAGGACAAATGAAATGAATCATCAACATGTGTTCATCAAAGCCATCATGGCAGGCGTATTCATCGGAATTGCAGGACTCATCTATTTATCCGTAGACAATAAAGTCTTAGGTGCTTTATTGTTCAGTTTTGGACTCTTGATGGTTGTTACCAAAGGCTATTATCTTTATACAGGTAAAGTCGGATATGCAGTACCTTATGAAAAAGGATATTTTGTCGTCTTACTCAAGACACTCCTCGGTAATGTGGTGGGTATTGTCACTGTAGGTCTCCTATTTCGATTTTCAGGTATGGATAGTGTGATTGAACAAGCAAACACGATTTTGACCGGTAAATTATCAAATCTTTGGTATGAAACACTCATTTTATCGATTTTCTGTGGCATGATGATGTATGTTGGAGTTGAAGGATATCGCAAAATGGAGATTCCAATGATGAAGATACTGATTGTGATTTTTGCAGTTGTCATTTTCATACTCGCGAGATTCGAACACAGTATCGCCAATATGCTTTATTTAGCACTTAGCACCACTTTCTCGGTGAAGGGACTTTTCTATGTTTCCATCTGGATCATCGGAAATGCTTTAGGTGGTATTCTGTTGAATATCGCAGAAACCAAGTTATCATTACAGATTAAACATTAAGCTATGAAGACACCCTAGCGGTGTTTTTTATTTGTTCTCATAATACACGTATCCAGGAGTTCCAAATGCACAATTTACACCTTTTTTCCATCTAAAATCATTGACTTAAGCATCGAAACATTATATAATTAAAACGCTGCGTGAAATACGCGTCATTAGATCCTATATTGATGGCTTCATAAGGCTGTCAACGTTTTAAAAACAGAAAAAAGAAACACATGGATATGTGTTAGAAGAAAGGAGATCTACAATGCCAACAGTATCACAGCTCGTCAAAACAGGTAGAACGGACAAAAACTACAAGTCCAAATCCCCAGCACTCGGATATGGTTTCAACAGCAAGAAGAAAGAAGTATCTGACTACACCTCACCACAGAAGCGCGGGGTTTGCACACGTGTAACCACCATGACACCGAAAAAACCGAATTCTGCACTGCGTAAGTATGCCCGCGTTCGTCTTTCGAACCAATCCGAAGTTACCGCATACATTCCCGGCGTCGGACATTCGCTCCAGGAACATAGCGTCGTACTCATTAGAGGCGGTCGTGTAAAGGACCTTCCAGGTGTCCGTTACCACATCGTTAGAGGTACACTTGACGCATCCGGCGTTGCGAACCGCAAACAGGGTCGTTCCAAGTATGGCGCTAAGCGTCCAAAGGCAGTTGTCGGCAAACCAGGTGCTAAACCAGGTGTAGCTGCAAAACCAGCCGGTAAGAAATAAAATCAAAACACAAAAACTATTCGATAATTCGATCAGAAAGAAAGGAAGAAGGTGAACTCATGCCACGCAAGGGACACATTGTAAAACGCGATGTTTTACCCGATCCGATTTACCAATCCAAATTGGTGACACGCATTGTCAACACCATCATGGAAGACGGTAAAAAGGGAACTGCTCAGAGTATTTTATACGGAGCATTCAACCGTGTCAAAGAACAGACAGGACGCGAGCCAATCGACGTCTTCAACGAAGCTTTGAACAATATTATGCCAATCATTGAAGTTCGTTCACGTAGAATTGGTGGACAGAACTATCAGGTACCCACAGAAGTTAGACCTGTAAGAAAGACAGCATTGGGTTTGAGATGGTTAATCAATTACGCACGTCTGCGTAACGATAAAACCATGGAAGAAAAATTAGCGAAAGAAATCATCGATGCATCACAAGGACAAGGTGCAGCAGTGAAGAAACGCGAAGATGTACACCGCATGGCTGAAGCAAATAAAGCATTTGCTCACTATCGCTGGTAATCAAGGAGATTAAATCATGCCTCGTGTATTCCCATTAGAAAAAACCCGTAATATCGGCATTATGGCTCACATTGATGCTGGTAAAACGACAACAACTGAACGGATTTTATTCCATACCGGTAAAATTCACAAAATTGGTGAAGTTCACGATGGTGCTGCAACAATGGACTGGATGGAGCAAGAGCAAGAGCGCGGGATCACAATCACGTCAGCTGCAACAACAGCTTACTGGAAAGATCACCGCATCAATATCATTGACACCCCAGGTCACGTTGATTTCACGGTTGAAGTATCTCGTTCACTTCGCGTACTGGACGGCGCTGTTGCCGTTCTCGATGCACAAGCAGGGGTAGAGCCTCAGACAGAAACTGTCTGGAGACAAGCCACCGAATATAAGGTTCCAAGAGTCGTTTATGTCAATAAGATGGACAAGATAGGTGCAGATTTTGCACGTGCCATCCAAACCATGCACAACCGCTTGGGTGTAAAAGCCTATGCGATCCAGTGGCCTATCGGCGCTGAATCTGATTTCAAAGGTATCATTGATATCATTGAAAGAAAAGCTTACATCTATGAAGGATCTGCTGATGAAGCCAAGAAACTTGTACCGATTCCAGCGCACCTCGTTGACGTTGTTGAATTAAAAAGAGAACAACTCATTGAAGCTATTGCAGACTTCGATGAAGAATTAATGATGAAATATCTTGAAGGTGAAGAGATTTCTATTCCTGAAATCAAATCTGCCATTCGTAAGGGAACACTTGCTGTCAAGTTCTTCCCAGTGGTTTGTGGTTCATCATTCAAGAACAAAGGTGTCCAACTCGTCCTAGACGCTGTTGTTGATTACCTACCCGCTCCAACGGATATCGATTCCGTGATTGGACACGATTCATCAGGTAACGAAGTCGTACGTCATCCTAAGGATTCAGAACCTTTCACAGCGCTTGCGTTCAAGGTGATGACTGACCCTTATGTTGGACGTTTAACGTTCTTCAGAGTCTATTCCGGAACCATTTCCGCAGGCTCATATGTCATGAATACCAACAAAGGCAATAAAGAAAGATTCGGACGCGTTCTTCAGATGCATGCGAATCATAGAGAAGAAATTAAGGAAGTTTTTGCAGGTGATATTGCAGCTGTTGTCGGATTGAAAGATACGACAACCGGAGATACCCTCGCTTTGGAAAAGGATGATATCATCCTTGAATCCATGAATTTCCCAGATCCTGTCATCAACGTAGCGATTGAACCTAAGACCAAGCAGGACCAGGAAAAGATGGGTGTCGCACTTCAGAAACTTGCTGAAGAAGATCCAACATTCAAGACCTTCACGGATCATGAAACCGGTCAAACCATCATTGCAGGTATGGGTGAACTCCATTTGGAAATCATCGTTGACCGAATGAAAAGAGAATTTAAGGTTGAAGCAAACGTTGCTGAACCTCAAGTATCGTATCGTGAAACCATTGCAGGTGAAGCGGATAACGAAGGTAAATTCGTTCGTCAATCGGGTGGTCGTGGACAATACGGTCACGTTGTAATCAAGTTTGAACCGAATCCGGGTAAAGGTTTCGAATTCGTTGATAAGGTTGTAGGTGGTGTCATTCCAAGAGAATACATCCCAGCTGTCTTAAAAGGACTTGAAGAAGCATTACCTAACGGGATCATCGCTGGCTATCCTTTAATTGACATCAAGGCGACGCTTCATTATGGATCTTACCATGATGTTGACTCCTCTGAAATGGCATTTAAGATTGCTGCATCGATGGCACTCAAGGAATGTAAGACAAAAGCAAACCCAGTATTGCTTGAACCTATCATGGACGTTGAAGTTGTCGTTCCTAACGATTATGTCGGTAACGTCATCGGTGACCTCACATCCAGAAGAGGACGTTTGGAATCACAGGAAGGACGCGGTAACGCAGTAGCCATCCGTGCCCATGTTCCACTGGCTGAAATGTTTGGTTATGCGACATCCTTGCGTTCAAATACACAAGGTAGAGCCGTCTTCATGATGCAGTTTGCACGCTATGAAAGATGTCCAAAATCCATCATGGAAGAAGTTATGAAAAAACGCGGATCCAACTAATCCGCTTGCAAAAAGGTATATTTTAATATACAATAAATATGGTTAATCAAAAAAACACAAAAAAACACTCATTATAGGAGGAAAAAACAATGGCAAAACAAAAGTTTGAAAGAACTAAACCACACGTCAACATCGGCACCATCGGACACGTTGACCATGGTAAGACAACACTTACAGCAGCAATTACGATGATTCTTGCAAAGAAGGGTCTTGCAGCAATTAAAGACTATGCATCAATCGACAGCGCTCCAGAAGAAAGAGAACGCGGTATTACCATCAACACAGCACACGTTGAATATGCGACTGAAAAGCGTCACTATGCACACGTTGACTGCCCAGGCCATGCTGACTATGTTAAAAACATGATCACAGGCGCAGCACAAATGGACGGTGGTATCTTGGTTGTTTCCGCAGCGGACGGCCCAATGCCACAGACTAGAGAACACATTCTTCTCTCCCGTCAGGTTGGTGTGCCCAAGCTTGTCGTATTCTTAAACAAATCCGACATGGTTGACGATGAAGAATTACTTGATTTAGTTGAAATGGAAGTCAGAGAACTCCTTTCAGAATACAACTTCCCAGGTGATGAAATTCCCATCATCCGTGGATCTGCACTCGGTGCAATGAATGGCGAACCCAAATGGGAAGCAACTGTTCAAGCACTCATGGACGCAGTTGACTCATACATTGACCTTCCAGTGAGACAAACAGACAAGCCATTCTTGATGCCAGTTGAAGACGTCTTCACCATCACAGGTCGTGGTACTGTTGCTACAGGACGTGTTGAACGTGGTCAAGTTAAAGTCGGCGATGCAGTTGAAATCGTTGGTATTTCTGAAACAAAGAACACAGTTGTTACTGGCGTTGAAATGTTCAGAAAGTTGCTCGACTATGCAGAAGCTGGAGACAACATCGGTGCATTGCTTCGTGGTATTACTCGTGACCAGGTCGAAAGAGGCCAGGTTCTTGCTAAACCAAAATCCGTTAACCCACACTTCAAGTTTGAAGCACAAGTTTACGTTCTTTCTAAGGAAGAAGGCGGACGTCACACTGCATTCTTCTCCAACTACCGCCCACAATTCTACTTCAGAACCACTGACGTCACTGGCGTTATTACTCTGAAGGAAGGTACTGAAATGGTGATGCCAGGTGATAACACTGTCATGATCGTTGACCTTATCCACCCAATTGCAATCGAAGAAGGAACTAAGTTCTCTATTCGTGAAGGTGGCCGTACCGTTGGTGCCGGCTCAGTTGTTAGAATTCTTGAATAGTTTTAAATCAGAGGCGAAAGCCTCTTTTTTTTTCACATGGTTTTGCGACAATCTTTTCGAGAGATTTTTTTGGATTATCTATGATAAAATGAGAGTAATCGAAGGGAAATGGAACATGATCATTGATACGCATTCACATTTGAATATGGATGAATTCAAAGAAGATCTCTTTGATGTCCTCAAAAGAGCGAAAGAGCATGATGTCAATCGTATTCTTGTGATTGGAATGGATGAACCCTCGAATCATCGAGCCATTGCATTAGCCCATGAAAATGAGATGCTCTATGCAACGGTGGGTGTGCATCCTGGATATGTTGATCATGCCACGACCCATCATTTAAAGGATTTGCTTAAGAAAGATAAAGTGGTTGCAATCGGTGAGTGCGGTCTTGATTTTTACTGGGAAACAAACAATAAGGAACTTCAAATCAAAGTTTTTCAGGAACAGATTCAATTAGCACTTGAAACAGGCCTACCTCTGGTGATTCATACTCGAAATTCATTTGAGGAAGCTTATCAGTGTTTGTTACCGTATCAAGGGAAAGTGACAGGTGTATTTCATTGTTTCTCATCAGATCTTCAGGATGCAAAGCGCGCCATTCAGTTAGGATTTATGATTGGAATAGACGGACCTGTGACATTCAAGAATAATAAGTTGCTTCATGAACTTGTACGAGACATTGATTTATCCAATATTTTAGTTGAAACAGATTCACCTTATCTAACACCACATCCCTATCGAGGAAAAAGAAACGAACCTGGATACGTGCGTTTCGTGGTTGAAAAAATTGCAGAAATCAAAGAGATGACGGTTGAAGAAGTGATAGAAATCACGACTCAAAATGCCATCCATCTATTCAAATTAGGAGGAAATACACGATGAACAAAAAAGTTTTAGGCATCATATTGACCGTCTTATTGATCTTTACTCTGGCAGGATGCTCCTTAAAATTAAGAGCTGAGGTGCCTTATGTTTCACCTCATCCCTATGAAGAATTAAGAATCAACATGATTGCTGAAGTCAGTCAGTCTGTTGTTGTAGTCAAGACTGAAACCGGACACGGCTCGGGGATCATTTACAAGAGTGAACCAGTCGCTGAATCGAACTTAACACTTTATTATGTCATGACCAATCATCATGTGGTTGAAGATGGTGGCGAGATGAAAGTTCATTTTGGTGCCGGTGAAGAAGACATCAACGTAAGAGATTATGCAAGTTATGAACTATACGATATCGCAGTGGTTCGTTTTGAAACCGATCGTGTACTTAGAGTTCATCCTGTAGGTCCGATTAACGATAATACGATAACTGAAATCGTTTTGGGTCAAGATGTCTATGCGATTGGTACACCCCAAGATATCAAGAAATTTAACTACGTCACTCAAGGGGTTGTCTCGATGGTTTCATTCCCCTACAACAATGTTCCTGGATTAACACTCATGCATGATGCAGAATTGAATCCAGGGAATTCTGGCGGACCTCTGTTCAATTTGAACGGCGATTTGGTGGGGATCAATGTGGCAAAAGTGGCTAACGTACAAACATCAGATGGGTCGATTGCAGCCGAAGGACTCAATTACTCATTATCCATTAACAAGATTGCTCCGATTGTGAGTGGCTTCTCTGAAGCAAGTTACACCGCTGTTGTCAGACGTCCAAGACTCGGTATTACCGTTCAGGAAGTTGCAACCTTCCTTGAAACCAATGATCCTTCACTCCTCCCAGCCAATCCAGTAGGTGTTGTTGTCATTGGATTTGACATGACCAGAAACGCACATGAACAAATGGAACTCTACGATCTGATTGTTGAAATGAATGGCATTGCAATCACATCCATTGCTGACCTTGCAGCACAACTTGCAGATGCTGAGTTTGGTGATTCACATGTCCTCAAAGTCATGCGTAAAGTGGGCACAGAATTCCAACAATTCACTGTGACCATTATTCTATCCTAATGTCTTCCAAAGTATTTAAAAAACTAGTCAAGAATGGCTTAACCATCGGGTTTGCGGAAAGCATGACCGGTGGTTTTTCCACGTTCAAAATGATACAAAATCCAGGGGCATCGAAAGTCATCAAGGGTAGTATCATCGCTTATTCTGATGTTGAGAAAGTGCATCTTTTAGGTCTTGATCCACTTTTGATTTCCACGCTTTCTGCAGTCTCAAAAGAAGTGGCAATCGAGATGGCAAAATCGATTCAAAAGATTGTAAATGCAGATATTGGTGTGGGAATTACAGGCAATGCAGGACCATCCCTCCAAGAAGGAACACATCATTTAGAGGCATACATTGCAATCATCGATCAGGATCAAATCATAACGAAACACATCGACTTGTCCATGTATTCTAGAGTGAAAGCAATCAAACACGTGACTGAAGTTGTTTACCTGGAATTAGACCGATTGCTTTCACACATTTCAAATTAAAAAATCGTTGTAATATCATATCATCTATGATATAATTTAACAGCATAAGATATTCCTTGTCTTATATAAGACCATAGACCAGAAGGAGGTGGAACAGATGAGAAAATACGAAATTATGTATATCATCCGTCCAACTGTTGAAAGCGAGAACATCAAGCAGATTGTAAATCACTTTAATGAAATTTTTGTGAACTACAATAGCCAAGTTGTCGAGCTTAAAGAGTTGGGGCTAAAAG
>JANJXB010000085.1 GCA_024709245.1 Acholeplasmataceae bacterium
GGAATATATCGCCTACTATTCGACCTATTCGATTGTAGATAAAGCAACAGAATATGTTTTTCCAAGTCAGACTTTAAAGCTTTATGATGATTCCAGATATCCTGGAGTCTTATATGTTGATGTTTTAGACTTCATGGAGATGATGTCTCCAGGTCTTTTATCCTTTGAGATTGATGTGACTGATGTGGTGGTCATCACATTTCCACTCTATGGTGAAAATGATGCACTTTTGCATACGTTTGAACTGAAAATCGATCCAACAAGAAACAGACTCACCTACAATGACTTTAATTTCAGTATCGCGATTTCCGGTGCAGGACAGACCGAGTATGATTCTAGCTTGAATCTTGTCAGTTATGAGTCCTCTGAAGCACAAGCCCTTCAAATCGATTTGAATCCTTACCGGATTGATTTACTTCTTTCCGCTGGAGATGTCTATATTCCCTTTGATCTTGCCAATCTCATCCTCACAGGTTACAGTTTATCGTTATACCGTTTGGGTGGAACAATCTATGTGATTGATGACTTTTCAAATATGTCATCAGTTCTAGATAACGTGTTGCTCACTGCGCCACTTGAACAAGCGGATATGATTGATTACACCAACCGTTTTTCTGCCCTCATGTTTGATTACTTTTATGGTCTGAAATCCCATTTTGAAGTGGATTCGTATTTACAGGAATTTGATGAAAAGAATTTTGACCAATCCACAACGATTGCATCATTGTCGGGTAAATTCCAGCAATTCATCTATGATAACGATGATTTGCACACACAAATCATCGATTATGGTTATGGAAGAACTCAAGTATCTCCCATGATTCAACCGCTTCCTTATTCGAAAACTGTCGAATACATCCGAGAGTATGTCAACCGCTGTTTATTCATCGATCCAGAGAACCCCATCATTCTCTATGATTTGCCGGAAGCTTACATCTTAGAAATCCATGAGTTCAATCTCGAGACCAAGGATGTGTTGGCACGAGTCCTCACAGGAATTGATTCAAGTAAGGATATCTATATTGATCTGACGTGCAATGGTGGGGGCGCAATCATTGCTGTGATTGAACTCTTGACTTACATGACAGACCTACCGATTGAATTAAACTACCAGAATGCAACAACAGGTGTCACATATAAAGAAACATATCAAGCCAAAGCTCCTCGAGCACTCTCTAATCAGTTCGTTGTCTTAACATCGAAAGTCACGTATAGTGCAGCAAATCTTTTCGTCTCAATTGTTAAAGATATGGATTTGGCACTTGTTATTGGAAGACCCACCAGTGGTGGTGCTGCAGCAGTGAGTTATGCTGTCTTACCCAATAATCTCATCATGACCTATTCAACCCCAATGATTTTTATCGATGATGAAGAAAAAATCATCGAAAGTGGTATTGAACCAGATTATACACTCGATAGCTATATGAAGGCCAACCAGATGGTCGATTATATGCTCCATCTTTTCTTCTATCAAGATCCATTCGATCTTGATGACTATTCCGATTTATCTTCGGTTTCATTGGATTTTTCGATAGATATCCTACCGACAGGTATGGATATTGAAGGGTTTACTGTTGAATATATTGATACATTGTCAGAGAATGTTTTAAGAACCTATGAATTGACTGTACCTAGCTTTGTTGTTGAGGAAGATATACCCGGACTTAAAAAACTGGTTGAACTGAGAATCACTGCACACTTCTCCTTCATGGGTCATTCATTTTCAGAAGTCTTCTATCAGAATCACATCGATGAACTAGGTGATTCGATGGACCAAGAAGCATTCTACTTGCCCTTTCATGAAACGTACCAAACCACCAAACATTCCGATACCGATATTGATATTGTCAAGATTGTTGTGACTGAACCCGATGTGTATCGTATCTTAATCAATGGTACCTATGGTTCAGGATTCACAAATCAAGTCTATAAATCAACTGGACAACGGATCAGTGGTGGTTGGACTGTGACCTTAGAACCCGGCACTTATTACATCAATATTAATCTAAAAGAGGTTGATTTCCATTATTCGATCCGAATCAACCGTTTATACGATGATAACATCGGAGGAACACCCATTGAGATAGATGAAACCCTTCAATCGGTCACGTTAACCTATGATTTTGCAGAAGATACCGAGTGGGTCATCATCACAGTACCTGAAGAGATGAAAGTCTCCATGCATACCAACCAATACATTGGATCATCCTTTTATATCAATACCCTTGAGGGTACTCGATATCATCCAAATAGTGATTATTTAAATCTATCAGCAACACCGATGACTGTTATCCTGACCCAAGGCACTTACCTTCTTAAATTCCATTACAGTATGTCTGGAACTGCTACAATCTTCTTCCAAGGTATCCCTTTACAAGGCGATTATTCGGGTGATTTAAGCTTAGAAGATGATCGCTTCGGTACACTTCAAGAAGGCATCAATACATTCCTTTTTGAAGCGTTGTGGGACCGTGATATCTACACATTTGAAGCACCCATGATGACTGATATTGTCTTCAAAGGCACAAACTTGATCGATGTCTGTCTCATCGAAGGTGATGCCTTAACCTGTCTGTATCAAGAACAATTCTTTACACTGTTTCCAGGAAGACATCACTTCGTCTTTACTTTTAAAGGATCAACAGCGCCTGCGACATTAGAGCTCGAAATGATTGTCTTGATGGATCAAAGCACAAAAGACAATCCGATTCCAATCGTGATTGGAGAGGCATTTGAAGTCATCATTGAAAAAGATGGAGATGTCGACTACTATACCTTATCAGTCTCTGAACTCACCATTTTCAAGTTATCCATGATCAATGGTCATCGTTCCACTGTATCTGTCTATGATGTTTATGGAAATAAGTTGTATGGAGCGAATTATGGTACTCTATACTTCCAACTCGAATCCGGTGAATATGACATTCGAATCACAGAAAACGTCTATAATTTGACGACTGTCGAAGCCTTTATTGTCACGATAGAAATTCTTGAGGTGGATGATCCTGATCCGAACCTGAGAGGTTTTGATCCAGTCCATTATCGAACATTCATCAATGGTGCACCCCTCACAAACATGGTTCAGGCATCCATTGATTATGACAATGATACAGATTATTTCATCATTACGATTACAGTGGCTGGTATTTACCAGTTCTCAAGCACTCAAAACGATATCATGTATTACTATTTGTATGATCAAAATGGTGACAGAGAACGGATGAGAAGCAACTGGACGTATGTGTTAGAACCAGGAACTTATTATTTATCAGCGAATTCAACATACACGATGGTACTTCAACCAATCATCTACACCTGGTCATTATTCAAAACTTCATAAAAAAGATTCCCGATCTCATCTGAGGTCGGGAATTTTCATATTTAAGAGGAGGGTGTTTGAGGTCTTGGCCGTGTATCCAAAGGAACTTCGGATAAGAATCCATTCAAGTAATGATTGTATTGATAAAGCGAGAGTCGCT
>JANJXB010000087.1 GCA_024709245.1 Acholeplasmataceae bacterium
TATGGTTGTAGGTTTAATCTCAGAAAAATCAATGGTGATGATATCGTCATCAGTTAAAAATTTGGAAAAAGGTTGAAATATACCGTTGATGAGAAGCTTTTTCGATGATTCCAGCTTGTAGATGGTTGATTTCGATATGTAATGACTTTCTAAAAAAGCACGGATGGATTTATTGACATAGGCCATACCCGGTTCAAAAGAAATCCATGGATTGAATGTATTCAAGCGATTTCTCCCTTCATAAAGATATCTCTATTGTATCATATGGAAAGAAATCATGAAACATGTCTACTCCAACAAGTAAAAAACCTTCCATCGTGGAAGGCTTGGTCCAATTATGCAAAGAATATGAAGAAAACGACGAATGCAATCACAGCAGTGATGACTACAATGGTGACCACCTTTGAAATCTTTGATTCCTCATAGAAATTATCCTGTGATTGATTGGCCATGTTTTTTGCTTGTTCTTTCCGAGCAAGCATGTCAACTTCCATTTCTCGAAACTCTCTAGGATTCTTTTCTCCCAAACTCATATCGAAACCCCCTTGGTTTTTATGGTTTCAGTATATACCAAAAGAGTTTTGATGTCAATTTTGCTTCAACTATACCAAATGGATATCGCCAGACTCAATCCGTTTCTTCAGATGAAGTAGTTTTTCTCGAATCAATTCCGCTGTTTTCAGAAATGCTTCATCAGGAAGCCCTGAAGGATCATCTAATCCCCAATCTTCTCGATGTTGTGTCGGAATGAAAGGACATTCAACATTGCAACCCATGGTGACCAAAACATCGAGTTCTTGAGGAATATCGTCAAGGAGCTTCGAATGTTGCGTTAAATTCATATCTACCCCATACAAGTCTTTGATGATTCTTACAGCATCCTGGTTAATTCTAGGCTTAGTTTCAGTACCTGCACTGTAGGGTTCAAAAAGATCCGATGCAAGTTTTTTGGTGATGGCTTCTGCCATCTGGCTTCGACAGCTGTTGTGGACACAAACAAATGCAATTTTATACTTTTTCATCCTTTAATTCTCCTTTAGGAAACCAATCTTTGGTTCGATTGGCTATTTTGACTAAGATTAACATCACTGGAACTTCAACCAAGACTCCGACAATCGTCGCGAGTGCAACCCCAGGATTCAGTGGAAATAAGGCAACTGCAACTGCAACTGCAAGTTCAAAGAAATTGGATGCACCAATCATCCCTGCAGGCGCTGCAACATCGTGCGTAAGCTTCAATGATCTTGACGTAAAGTACGCAATAAAGAAAATCAAGAAAGTTTGAATAATGAGTGGAATACTGATTAAAATGATATGAAGAGGATTGGATAATATCAACTCAGCTTGCAGTGAGAAAATCATGATCAGTGTCAACAATAATCCGCTTATCGTCAACTTCGAGAACTTTGGAATGAATTTTTGATTATAGTAGTCTATACCTTTGCTTTTGACAATGATATATCTCGTTAGTGATGCTGCTGCGAGGGGTACAACAACGAATAAGAATACCGATAAGAAAAGTGTCAACCAAGGTACTGAGATACCTCCAATACCGAGTAAAAACCCAACGATTGGAACAAAGAGTACCAAGATAATCAAATCATTGGTGGCAACCTGAACCAGTGTATAGGCAGGGTTTCCTCTCGTTAAACTACTCCAGACAAACACCATTGCAGTACAAGGTGCTGCACCGAGTAAGACAGCACCTGCCAAATAGTCAGATGCCAGATGTTCTGGAATCAAATTTGAAAAGAGGATGTAAAAGAATAAATATGCAATCCCAAACATCGTAAACGGTTTGATGATCCAATTGACAACCCAAGTCACATACAGTCCCTTTGGATTCTTACCAACATTTTTCACGGATGTGAAATCGATTTTGAGCATCATGGGATAAATCATGAGCCATATTAAGAATCCAATCGGTATATTGACACTGGCAATCTCGAAACGCGATAACCACTCGGGAATCACTGGCACTAGACTTCCGATACCGACCCCGATTGCCATACACAAGAGCACAAAAACGGTCAAGTATTTTTCAAAAAAACTGATCTTCATTGATGATCTCCTATTGGTGTTTCATGATGAGAGCTTTGACTTCATCGATGGTTGGAACACGTCCATAAGACACAATTTTCTGATTGATGATGAGTCCAGGTGTGCGAAGCAATCCTGAATTCGCAATTGATTCCATGTCAGTCACATACTGAATCTCAGCTTCAATAGATAAATCCTTCACTGATAATTCGACAATTTGCAATAAGCGTTTGCAATTGGCACAACCTGAACCGAGCACTTGAATTTTCATGATTCTTTCTCCTTTATATTAAATAAATAGTGATTCAATGATATTAAACACATATCCCATGATCAAAATTCCTGTTGTCACAATGCCGACAAATGTGATGAGTAATTTGGTTTTGACCACTTTTTTAAGCATGATGATGGATGGTAGTGATAATGCAGTCACAGCCATCATGAACGCGAGCACAGTTCCTAGACCCACACCTTTTGAAACAAGTGCTTCTGCGATGGGCAGTGTTCCGAATATATCTGCATACATGGGAATACCAAGGAGTGTTGCAAGGGGAACTGAGAAAATGTTTTGATTGCCTAAAATACTTTCGATCAATGCTTGAGGAATATATCCATGAATGATTGCCCCGATACCTACACCAATCAAGACATAGGGCCATACTTTGGTGATGATTTCTTTGACCTGTTCGACAGCATAAATCATGCGATCACGTTTACTCATGTTTTCTTCTTCTACACCTGTTGCACAACCGATGGGCTGTTCACTCTTCTTCATAACAAAAGATTCAACATATTTTTCCATTTTGAAGAAACTGATCAGTGATCCTCCAATGATGGCGATGATGAGACCTACGATCACATAAGCCAATGCAACCTTCCAATTGAAAATGCTTGCCAATAAAATCACTGAAGCTAAATCAACCAGAGGCGATGAAATCAAAAATGAGAAGGTAACACCGATCGGCAATCCAGCTTTTGTGAATCCAATGAAAATGGGTATCGATGAACAAGAACAAAAGGGTGTCACAGTTCCAAGGAGTGCTCCGATGGTATTCGCCATGAAGCCACTTTTGCCTTGAAGAATTCTTTGTGTCCTTTCGGGTGAAAAGTATGATTGCAAGTAAGATGCGATCCAGATTAAAATAGCGAGCAACATAAATATTTTGATGACATCATAGATGAAAAAGGATAAACTCTCATAGAAGGCAGTGGTGCTATCCAATCCAATGACATCTTTTAACAAGGACCTGATGAGTTGATCAAGCCATGTCATCTTAAAAAATGTATCATTGATAAAACCAAAAATATCTTTTATAACTTGCATGATGCCACACTTTCCTTGAGTGTGGTAAGAAACTGAATCATCAGATCGATTTTGGTCTTATCGACAGTATGCTTAATCCAAACACCATCTCGAAAAGAGTTTGTTAGCCCTGCATCTGTGAGTTGTTTAAGATGATAGGATAGTGTGGGTTGTGTAATGGTAAGTTTATCAATCAATGTACAACCACATGTCTCTCCTTGAATTAAAAGTTCAAGAATTTTAAGTCTGTTTTCATCCGATAATGCTTTAAATAATGTTGCATAGTTTTGATCCATAGGAATCCCCTTATATCGATACTTATCTATATTGATAATCATCTATATTATAGCATAAAAAAAAGGAGTGTCAATTCATCTTTGTGCAAGATTGCGATTTTGACACAACTTTTACAAAATCTCTACAGCATAACCTCTTGCTTGAATGGAATGAATCAGTTGATCGAACGTCAAGATGGTTTCATCATACTCAATCGTAACGGTTTGTTCCTCGAAGTGTGGTTCTACCTTATGAATCCCAAATAGACAGGACAAGAAAAATAAAATGGGTTGACCGCAATGACCACAAGTGCATCCTGTGCATGTTAAACCTGTCATTTTCAATGTTCTTTGTCTCAACTTATCACCACTTTCCAAGTTCATTCTACATCATCATCTGCTTTTCGTGGAATAGAATGCATAAAAAAAGTGCCACCAAAATGGCACTTTCATCAATCGTGTTCGATGACAATGGTTCCTGATAATGATTTCTTCCGGATGATCTCAATGGGTTTATTTTCATGATTCTTGATTCGTATATCTCCAGAAACGCTTCTTAATTCAACGCTTCTTGGGTAGAACTCTTTACCATGAACATCTCCAGAAACTGTACTGATATCTAAGTGGTTACAAACTGAATTTTCCACTTTGACATCGCCCGATACGGTATTGAGCTTCAAATCGTGTAAAATCACGGTATCTTTAATTTCTAAATCACCAGATACGTGTGTTGCAATCACTTCATCAATGGTAGATTCGCTGATGTTAACATCGCCATTCACAGTATTCCATTTGGTTTGACCTAGTTTGCATCGAGCGACTGTGATGTCACCATTGGTTGAGTTTAAATCGAAGATTTTAACGTTTTGATCGTTTAATGTGATATCAGCGTTTACAGAAGATTGTTTATAGTTGCTGATCGTTAATCGCTTGGGAATCTCAACTAAGAATGCACCATCTCCTCTGGATAAGTTGAACACAAATCCAACATATTTTGGAGCTTTGATGGTTAATTCCTGATGTTTGAAGTCAATCTCGTATTTACTAATATTCTTGATCTTTTTGTAATATACCTTGATTGACTCATCATCTGATACCTTGACTGTCATATCATCTGAAACGAGATTGAATAGGAATTTGACAAAATCTTCTTCGGGTACATACGATTGATAGAGTATAAAATCATCATGACTGGCGGGTTCTTCTTCTTTTTCTTCATCAAAATCGGTATCTAGATCTGATTCCGTCATATCTGAAGCCAATTCTTCAGCAAGTTTTTTGGGATCTCCAAATTTTTTGATGATTTCTGCTTCACTCATGCCTTCTTCTTTTGCAGCAGCAATCATTTCTTCATGATCTTTAATGATGTCTTCAATGGTATTACTCGCCATGTGTCTTTTTTTCAATTCTTGTCTTAAGTCTTCGATAAATTTCTTCATTCTTCTTACCTCCCTGATTGATGATCTGGTACACGCCACCAATGAATGAATCCCATTCTTCACGCAATTGCAGGTAGTATAGGAATCCTTTTTCTGTGATACTGTAATATTTACGTGGAGCTCCTTCGTTGGACTCCTCGAGATAAGTCTGGAAATAGTTTTCTTGTGTCAATCTTCGTAAAATCGGATAAATTGAGTTTTCGCTCACATCAATAAATTCAGATAGTTTATTGATGATTTGATAACCATAAGTATCGTCTTCTGCAAGGACTGAGAGTACACATAATTCCAGAATTCCCTTTTTAAACTGGGCATTCATAGTATACCTCCTTTTAATTAATCATAGCATAGTATTAGTCAATACACAATACCATTGTCAAAAAATAAGGTGATGCCAGTTTTTTAATAGATGTTGCTGAATGACTGTATGCTCGGGTAGTGATGCAACTGACTGCTTTTTGAACTTTTTTTGTCTTTGATCAAGATCTTGTTGGATTTCATTTTCGATGACATCACAATTTGCAAACAGTCTTGATGCAAACGATTCTTGATTCTTTGTTTCTAAGGTTGTGTCTTTTGAGCTGACATTCAAAGTGAGTGTATTTGCTGATCTCATGAGTAGCCTCCTTCATTGTTTTAATACTTCATCATGTGCTGATACATGCAGGCATCCAAGCCAAATGATATTTCAATTTTGCGAACCGGTTCATGTTCAATGATGACATCATCTTCATTCGGTATTGCGTCTATTTCTAATTCATTTGCATACATTGTGTTGGATACCGTACGTTGCATCTGTTGATCAAACTTTAATCCTTGACCGAACAAATTCATCTTAATTGTGTTGGTTTGTTTCATTTCCTTTTCCTCCTTGGTAATCTCCCTGTAAAGCTTCGTTCTTGAAAACTCAATGACTTTATCTTTACGTCTTAATCATACCACAGTATTATTCATAACACAATACCTATCAATGCATTTTATGTTTTTTTCTTGTTTTTTGTTGATTTTTTTAATCTTTTTGTTAAATATTTGATTGATTTCTTCAATTTTTTTATTTTTTCTGTATTTTTTTGGTTTTTCTTCTTGGTTTTTGTGTCCATCAACTCTTTGAGTAAAACAAAAAATGCCTTCTCTATTTCACGAGAAAAGCATTCTTTCTGACTTTTTACATCCAAGTAAAAATCAAGGTTTCAGTTGTAATGCATCTTTTCCATACTGCATCAATTCAATCGGATTTCCATCTGGATCCTTGACCCAACACTGATAATTATTGTCCTTACCCAGAATTACAGGATGAAGGAGAGGAATACCTTTTTGAATCAATGACTCAGCAAACTTTAAAATATCGTCCACTTCCAGGCAGAGATGCTGATAAGGTGTTGTTGCGGGCTTTTGAATGAGATCACCATGTGCATAGAATAATTCGATGAATTGTGTCTTTGAAACAGCGATGTATTCGATCCATGGCCGGTTCTGATCATCATGCAGTGAAAACTTGCGTTTGAATCCAAATGCTTTCTCATAAAATTGAATGGATTTTTCCATATCCTTTACTTGAAATGCTAAATGTGCGATTCCTTTGATCATCATGTTCTCCTTTAGAAAAAGATTTTTTGATGCTTCTTTCCACTTTCATAAATGGCATTCACGATTTGTTGAGTGATGAGTGCTTCTTTGCCATCGATCTCAATCGGTAATTGTTTCTGAAGTGCTTCATAAAATTGATTGATCTGCTTGACATGACTGACTCCCCAGTATTGTTTGACATCACCATAGTCAAGCTTTTCTCTTGGATCTGCTCCAACTACTTCTTTTGACGTGTCATGATAGGTGATTTCCGTGAGCCCATCGGTATACTTCACAAATCCATGTTCACAGTGCAGTTCAATGGTGATTGGACTGTCTGTTGTGTAATAATTAATGACATGAAAGGATCCGATGACACCATTTTTAAATTTAATCATACCTTCTGCAGTGTCTTCAACATCAATTTTCTCATGTACACGATTCGCGATGCTCGCATCAATGTAATCAATCTGTTCGTTGACAAACCATCTCATCAAATCAAGTGTATGGATTGCCTGGTCAATGACAGCTCCACCACCTTCTTTATCCCAAGTGCCTTTCCAGTCGCTTTTCATGTAATAAGCATCACTTCTGTCCCAAGTGACTGAACATTTCGCTGCATAAATTTTTCCAAGTTTGCCAGATTCAAGTCTATCTTTGAGGAATCGAGCACCTTTGTTGTATCGATTTTGGAAGATGACACCGAGACGAACCTGATGTCTTTCACAAGCTTCAATCATTGATTTTGCATCATTGACTTGAATGGACATCGGTTTTTCTGTGAGTACATGAATCCCATAAGAGGCTGCGCTGATGGTCATGGGTGCATGTAAATAATGTGGAGTGCAAATGTGTACTGCATCCAGTTTTTCGTGCTTAAACATCTCGATATAATCCGTATAGGGTGTTCCACCATACTTTGTCACCGCTTGAAGAACGCGATCTTGTTTGATGTCACATAAACTGACGAGTTCCAAATTTGGATTGGTTTTTATTGAAATGGCATGCATCGGATAAATATTTCCACATCCGATGATACCGACTCTTAATCTTTTCAAATCAGAACCACCATGCCTGTCCTGGTTGTTCGTTGATGACGAGTTCTTGGAGGAAAGAAACGGCTTTTTCTAAACCTTCATGGATCGACATCAAGGAATCTTCATGCTCAATTGAAATCGCTCCATCATACCCAACAATACGAAGCATCGTGATCATATCTTTCCACACTTTCATGTCGTGACCGTATCCGACAGTTCTAAATACCCACGCGCGTTCCTTAAGATGCGCGTATGTCTTCATATCCAAAACGCCATTCTTTTTGACGTTTTCATCAAAGATTTGCGTGTCTTTCGCATGGAAATGATGAATGGCATTACCCATCTCTTTGATCGCAAGCACGGGATCAATCCCTTGCCAGAATAAATGGGATGGATCGAAATTAGCACCCATGATGTCACCGACTGCATGTCTAAGCTTCAACATGGTTTCTGGATTGTACACTGCAAATCCTGGATGCATTTCAAGTGCGATTTTCTTCACGCCATGAGACTGAGCAAAAGCTGCAGTCTTTTTCCAGTATGGAATCAATACTTCTTCCCATTGGTATTTCAAGATGTCTTGGAAATCATTTGGCCAAGCTGAAACTGCCCAGTTGGGTGTCTGATCCACTTTGGATCCACCTGGACAACCCGAAAAGGTAATCACTGTGTCAACCCCAAGCTTCTCAGCGAGCAAAACCGTTTGTTCAAATGCTTTGTGAAATCCCTGTGCAATTTCTTGATTCGGGTGAACGGGGTTGCCATGGCAAGAAAGTGCGCTGATGGACACTTTATAGTTTGAAAGGGTTTCTTTGAAACTCTGTAGCGCTTTGGGATCTTTGAGCAAAATGGATGGATTGGCATGTGCATCGCCAGGATATCCGCCAGCGCCCAGTTCAACCGTATATACGCCTAGTTTGGTTAAGTATTGGAGAGTCTCTTCGAGAGTTTTTCCACTGAATGGAACAGTGAGAACGCCAACTTTCATTTTATTTTCCTCCTAAAATATGATGTTTAATGTAATGAATGCTTTGTTCAATATTTTCTAAACTTGGATTGATGGGTTTGTCATTTTCAACAATCCACCAAGGCAGGTTCAAGTTCATTTGATGGATTTCTTTGTAATTGATCATGCCTTCGCCGACACTTCCGTAGGTCTTTTGGCCACCTACTTCAATCATATCTTTGGCATGTATCAAAACGAGTCGATCTTTTCGTTTCATCAAATATGTTTGATAGTCAATCCCTGCAACCACTGCCCAATACACATCAAGTTCCAATTTGAGATTTGGAATGTCATCGAGTAGATGATCAAGAATGTATTGACCATCAAATGACAAAAACTCATGTGCATGGTTGTGATAAATCGGTGTCATACGGTGACTGACGATCATATCAACGACTTTTTTAATTCTGGGTAAGATGGCATGATAGGATTCTTTATCCCTGATATCCGACCACGGAATCACGATGTTTGAGTTACCGATGAACGCGTTATAGGATAAGAGAGCATCCCCTTGTTTTTCAAGTGCTTCAAGCCCAGTGTGTGCAGAAACTGCAGTCAAATTGAAACGTGTTAGCCAAGATTTCATTTGTTCTTTAGGTACATCATAGAACCCTGCAAATTCAACCCCTTGATAGCCCATCTTAGCTACCTTTTCTAATACAGATTCCACATGACCTGGTAAAATGTCTCTCAATGTATACAATTGGACAGCAATTTTCATGATTTTTCCTCCCAGATGAGGGGTTTGAAATAATCGATGGTGTATTTGATTCCCCATTCACCCAAATCATGGGTCCAAGTGGGTGAATGTGGTTCAATCGATAAACCACCTTGATAGTGATGTTTGTATAAAATTGCCATGAATGATTTCCAGTCGGTCATATCAAGTCCAGCAGGTGGATCATCGACACGCAAATGATCGACTCTCAGGGATCCCTTTAAGTGGATATGCTTAACGTATTGACCATAATCATTCAATTCTTTGAGATAGTTCTTTAAGTCGTAGATGGCATGGGATGGATCATACTTGATTCCCAGTCCAGGAACTGCTTTCAAAACAACATCCCATGTATCCGGTCCAATAATGAAATTTCCCCATCTGCAGTTATAAACGGCTACTTCAACCCTTTGTTTTTTTGCATAGTCATGAAGTTCAGTTAAATAGGCTAAAGCATACTTGATGTTGTCGTCATAGGAGAGTTCATCAACATAATTCACACCTGTGACATAAACCGGTGAATTCAGTCGCTTTGCAGCATCAATCATTCTTAAGTTTTTTTCAAATTCAATTCGATTGATGCCCTGTTTATTAATTCGTTCTGTTCCCCATCTTCCAACAGAAAAAACAGATAATTGATGGTTCTTCAAGGTCTTCTCAATGGTGCTTAACTGATCAAGAAATTCATCTTCATGATGGTTAATGCAAAATTCAACATAAGAAAGTCCTCGTTCTCTCACCTTGGATAATGATCGATCATCATATCCAGATATGATTCCTAATTTCATGATGAATGCCCTGAAAGATAAACTGGTTTTCCTGTTTTCGAGGATTCATAGATGGCTTCAAGAATCTGTGTGACTACAAACGCTTGCTCTGGTTTGACCAGTGGTTCTTTATGATTTAAGATTGCATCAATCCACATCCGTGCTTCAATGTGATCAGGTTTGGATGAAGAACCCGAATAAAAGGCAACGCCTCCCACTTCAAAATTCGGTTTTTCAACGACTTGACGGTTGTTTTTGACATAGTTGATTCGGAGTCCATCTTGCATGTCAGCGCCTGCCAATGTACCACATAAGGTTGTCTGTGCTTCACGGACATCAAGCGAGTTCAGTGCCCAACTGGATTCAAGAACAATGGTTGCGCCATTTTCCATGACAATATAGCCAAACGCAGAATCTTCGACGGTGAGTTCATCTGTCTTCCAATCTCCCCATGCGTTTGCCGTATTGGTTTGTTTACCTAATTTATGAAAAACAGATCCAACAACCATTTTCGGCTTGTAATTATTCATTGTCCATAATGTTAAATCTAAAGCATGTGTACCAATATCAATCAGTGGACCGCCACCTTGTTCATATTCATTTAAGAATACACCCCAAGTTGGAACAGCACGACGTCTGATGGCATGTGCTTTAGCATAATAGATGTCACCTAAAGTGCCTTTATCGGTTTCAGCTTTCAAATATTGTGAATCACCACGATAGCGGTTTTGATAACCTATGGTGAGCTTTTTACCTGTGCGCTTCGCAGCATCAACCATCTTTTGAGCTTCGACGGTATTGATGGCCATGGGTTTTTCACACATGACATGCTTCCCACTTTCTAAAGCATCAACAGTGATGTATGAGTGACTTCTATTTGGTGTGCAAACATGAACAACATCAATCGTCTTATCTTTCAATAAGTCATGATAGTCCTGATAGACTTTAGCATCCTTTGTACCAAATTCAAGTGCTGATTTTTGTGCTTTTTCAAGAATAAGGTCACAAAAAGCGACCATTTCAACTTCTTCAATTCTCTTCAAACTGGGCATATGCTTTTGAGTAGCAATCCCACCACATCCGATGATTCCAATTCTTAGTTTTTTCATTTCTTCATTCCTCGTTTCATAACCTTATTCTATGATAAATTGATGTAAATTGCTTATGATAAACCGCTATCAATTTAGATATCTTGTGATAATATTGAATTAAAGAGAAAATAAAAACGCTTTTATATCAAAATCATACGAAAGGGACACCATGAAAACAAAACCCAATGAACAGAAGATCGAAACTAAAGATATCAAACCAAGTTTGATTCGAACCTATGCTTATAATTTAAACAAAAATGATTGGACAAAGGGTAAATTCCCCCTACGAATGGTGGATACCTATGAATTCGAATTTATCATGGCATCTGAAGGTTTTATGAATTTAGAAGGCATCCGATATCCATTGAAACCTGGTGATCTTTGTTTAAGAAAACCCTATGAGATGACCATGGGTGAACCTCCTTATGCATGCTATATGATCTCCATCTCACTGAAAGATGAAGATTTGCTTAAAAAGACTCATCCTTTGTATCATAACGATATCATTGATGCATTGCCTCCGGTTTTATCTGTGAAGAATCCAAAATACTACGAGTTAATCTTTCAGAAAATATTGGACCAATACATTAGAAATGAACCTTCCTCTGTTTTACTGATCTCTTCTTTGATTCTTGAAATCATCTATGCTGCATATCAAGAAGCAAAACAGTATTACCTGCCCTCGTCTGCATACAGTAGAGTCATCACGAAAGCCATCAGTTTCATTGAATCCAAAAGCACAGAAAAACTATCACTTGATGTGATCTCTGAACATGTTGGAATGTCTTCTTCACATTTTCAAAAAATCTTCAAAGAAACCATGAATCTATCTCCAAACGATTATTTGACCAATCATCGGTTGACAAAAGCAAAAGAATTATTGCTCACCACAAGCGATTCGATGATTGATATTGCATATCGTACCGGATTTGATTCCAATGCTTATTTTAGTTATGTGTTTAAACAAAAGATGAAAGTTTCACCTTCGATTTATCGAAAAATGCATCAAAAACCATAAAAAAAAGTCCAAACGGACTTTTTTTATCGTATGGATTGGTTTCTTATGCTTCAGATGATTGGGTGGCAGTATTGATGCCATGACGGTAGACGAAATATTTCGTGTAGATAAATTCTGTCACTAAATTGGTGATCATGGTCAGTCCCAAAATGAGGTAACCATTCCATCCATATCCTTCTAAAGCATCTCCCCACCAGGTTGAAAGCGGTGTAAATATGACATAAAAAAAAGCTACTTTGGTCATTGCAATCGGGATGTTATTGGCAGATTTGAAAGTGAATTTTCGATTCAAAGTGAAATTCCAGATGACTGAAAGTGTTAATGCAATCAAATAAGATGGCCAGTATACAAAATGAGCAATTTCGTAAAAAAGTGTGAAGGACAATGCTTGAATCACACCGGCTGATATTGAAAAGATAAAAAACATGATGGCTTGATACTGAAAATCATTAGATTTTGTTTGTTTCACTGTTGTTGACCTTTCGATTCAATGTTCAATTGAATCCAAAATGGTCGGGATGACAGGATTTGAACCTGCGACCTCTTAGTCCCGAACCAAGCGCTCTACCAAGCTGAGCCACATCCCGAAATATCCTTAAAGATTGATTGATACCTTTTTTATTATAACACTTCATTTTCAAAAATGAAGCATCTTTGATGGGGAAACATGATGATGGTATTTTGCATTTTCTTTACACTTTTCTTTTTTTTGTGATAGTATGGCTCTATATGAGTAAATGAGGTTTCAAAGTGAAAAGTAAAAATTTGAATTTAGCCAATGCCATTACAGTTTCAAGAATCCTATTGATGCCGTTTTTATTCATGTTTGTTGTTGAAGAAAATAGAAATGCCTTTTTCGTCGGATACATCATCGTTGGATCCACAGATTTTTTAGATGGATTCATCGCACGGAAATTAAACCAAGTAACGAAGCTTGGAAAAATTTTAGATTCGATTGCTGATATTTTCTTCTACATTCCGACTGCGTGGTTCCTCATGGTACTCTACCCAGAATACATCATGCCTAATCTCCTATGGCTTGTGGGTGCATTCTTAGTCTATTTTGCAAGTTTCATTGTCTCCATCATTAAATTTGGAAAACCCATCATGATGCATACTTCTTTACTTCGTTTCAATGCCGTCTTGGTATTTTCCATGGTGATTTTATCCTATTTTTTGAATACAACCTATCTGTTGACTTTCATTTTGATCAATTTCATGATTGGATTCTTTGAATCCATTCTCATCTTCATCCGATTTGGTCATGTTGATGTCGATACAAAATCAATCTTCACCCTCATCAAAAGAAAAAAACTCATTGATCTTAATCCTGAAGATTTCATTCCCAAATCCAAGCGAACACTTTAAAAAACATAGCCTCCAAGTGAAGGCTATTTTTCTTGTTCAATTTGATGGATTATATCGTGTGCTGCAGCGTATCCTGCAGACATTGCAATCGTGATGTTAAATCCACCAATCGGTCCATGAACATCAACGGTTTCACCGATGGCATAAAGACCTTTTATTTTTTTGATTTGCATGGTTTTGGGATCGAGTTCTGTTGTAGAAATACCGCCTTTATTGACGAATGCACGTTCTTTGGCTTCGACGCGGTCGATGGGAATTTTCATTGTCAGTAAAACATCAACGAGCGTTTGATACTGTTTTACTGAGATTTCTTTCATATTTTTATTCGGAATTGTCGTGAGTTCGAGTACTTTGCGTGCAATACTCTTATGGGTAATCGATTCCAAAAACTTGATGATGAGCTCATTCTGCTGTTTTGCAGATTCCATACTCTTGATGAGTTCATCCCGACTCAAATCGGTGAGTGAAATCGTAATGTCACTGATCCCTTTTCCAATCGCTTCATCTATATCTTCAGCAGCATGCAAGATGGCAGGTCCTGACAATCCAAAATGTGTAAATAATAAACCACCATGATGAATCACTTTGGTTCCGGGTATCTTGATTTCTGAATTGCTGATGGATACACCTTGTAAATCTTTGAATACACTCGGAATATATGCACTATAGACATGGGTTTCAGCCGGAGTAAAAGGGATGACACTGATTCCTAGTTTTTCTGCAAAATAGAGTCCATCACCACTACTTCCCGTGTAAGGGTATGCATTGGATCCGGTTGCAATCACCACACGTTTGGTCAAGTAGTGTTCTTCTGCTGTTTTGATTGAAAACAAACCATCCTCTATCCTGATGTTTTTCACATTGGAGCGCAGCTTGATGCAAGATTGATCAATACCCAATACAAGTGCATCCAAAACACTTGAGCTTTTGTTGGTTTCAGGAAAGTATTTGAGATTCTCTTCCAATTTCAAGTTGAGATTTCGCTTCTTGAAAAACATGATGACATCTTCGGGACCAAAAGACTTTAAAGTTGGGTATAAAAATTTCTTGTGTTTGAAGTTGAGATTGCTGATGAATTGATCCACAGAATAACGGTTGGTGACATTACACCGTTTTCCTCCGGTAATCAAAAGTTTTCGCCCCAATTGATCGTTTTTTTCTAACAGTAAAAACCGGACTTTATGTTCTGAAAGCACATTGGCTGCCATCAGTCCAGCAGGTCCTCCACCAATGATGATCGCATCATAGATCATGAATATTTGAAAGTGCAGCTTCGACTGCGGCTTTTGCATGAAGATGCAAGGTATTCAGCAAAGGGAATCCCATGATGTGTTCTGGTTTGATCAGTAAAGGAATCTCTGTACACCCTAAAATGACACCCTGAGCACCTTTTAATTTCAGTGATTCCACAACTTTCAAAAAACGATTTCGACTGATATCCTTGAAATCACCTAAAATCAACTCCTGATAAATGGTTCTGTGAATCATGGCTCTATCTCGTTTTTCAGGTAAAATGATGTCAATATTGGCTTCTTGAAAG
>JANJXB010000099.1 GCA_024709245.1 Acholeplasmataceae bacterium
TCCATTCTTAAAATACTGAATGTAATTCGCATTCGTTTTCGTGTAGGTGAAGCCTTTGGGTTTCTGATTCATGGTATCATACCCCTCGTCTTTCTATAGATTTTTTATATTAATGATTGTTTAAGCTTCAATGGTCACTTGAGGTCTTTTTTTGAGTCTTAAAACGTAAAGGGTTTCAGTACGATCATAGACAAGCATCATCACGAGTGCAATGAGTCCACCATAAACAATTGCTGGAATGGTCAACCAAAGCACAGGGAAAAAACCCATGGAGGAGAATGGATTCACTCTTAAGAATGCAGGAACAAAGAGTCCTAATACCATGCCAAGACCTGTGAGTTCACCCTTCACTCCAAAGACGAATGATGGATTTCTCTTATCTGGGTTAAAGAAGTCTTCAGCAGGAACCCAACCCACCAAAGTAATGAGTAGTTCATTGATGAAAATAATGACAAGTACAGAGATTAACATAAGAGGTGCATGATAAGCACGGTGAATGGATAATTTATGCATATCGAAGTGCATCATTAAAAATGGGGCTAAGAAGATCAAGTAATGGGAAGTATAGAATCTGATGGTTTCTAATTGGAAAGCACCTTTATAACCTAAATAACCGCCATTAAACGATGGGCTCATGGCATCGATTGGAAATATAAAGGTAATGATCCCCGATGCAATCCCAACCATCACCATATAATCTTTTAATGTCTTATTTTTTGTGAAATATAAGAATGGGAAGAGAACAGCCGATACAGCACAGACATTCTCAAGGGATACTTTGGTTAAGATATAATCTACGGTTGTATAAGGATAGATAAAGATTTTCATGATATGAATGCCAAAATTCAAGACAATCAAACCAAAAATAAACCAATATCTATAGTTTTGGCTTTTGTTTTTTAAGATCCGTATGAAAATGAGTGTGAGAATCACACCTAAAACAATGTATGTGAAGTAATAAAGATTACCAAATTCTACTCTGAGCATGTCAATGATTTCCTCCACTTGTTGTTTGCAAGATGATTATATCATGAGATGGATAAAATTGAAAGATGGTGCATTTCCTTAAGATATCAAAAAGGCATGCGCCAGCATGCCTATTCAATCAGTTTTTTTGCATTGGTGAAGAAGATTTGCTCAAGATACTCGGGTCTAAGAGTTCCCTTTAAGTAATCATAAGCCAGTTTGAGATTTGGAACACGTGTCATGATGTTATGGGAATCGGTAGCTATAAAATCGATAAGTTCATTCTTTAATAGCTTTGGTACAATTCCTTTTCTCACTTTATGATCTTGATTCATCGCAGCGGTTGCGTTCATCTGCAGTAATCCTCCAGATTGCTTGATGCCGTGATAATCTTCTAACGATAGATATTCATATCGTTCCACATGAGCAACAATCGGAATGAAACCTCTTCGTGATAAATCATAAACAACTTCTTCAATCGGTGTAGGAAGTGCAGGTGGAAATTCAAGCAAGACATATTTTGTCCCATTCATGGCCATCGTTTGATAATCAGGATCCAAATGACCCCGATAAAACACTTCAGCACCTAAATAAAGATCAATATCAATTCCACGTTCTTTCGTTTTTTGCTTCAAAACTTTAAATTTCTCCTGATGTTCTTCAAGTGTTGCGGTTTGCACTCTTGATTGAACATGAGGGGTGAGGATCACAGCCGTCACACCATCATTTCTCTGCTTCTGAAGCATGATCAGGCTATGCTCTAAAGATTGGCTGCCGTCATCAACTTCGGGCAATATATGGCAGTGAATATCAATCATGATTACTCTTCGTATTTGTAGCTATAATCATAGCCGTATCCATATTCACCCGTCTTCAGATTGACTTGAGTGAGTACGGTTCCAATCACTTTGACTTTATTGTTTTGAAGCGTTTGTAACGCTTCTCTCACTAAAGTCTTTCTTGCAATATTTTGTGCAACCAAGAAGATGACACCATCAGCAATCTTTGCAACATACAAAGCATCCGATACTGCAATGACAGGTGGAGTATCTAATAATACATAGTCATATTGTTCTTTCAAGTTTTGAATGAGATCATGTAACTTCTTCGCTTCAAGGACATTCACAACAGCAGATGTCTTTTCACCCGAGATGTTGTAGTCGATTCCGACTTCATCAGAAGGTCTAACCAAATCCTTGATTTCAAGCTTTCCAGATAAATAATCATTTAATCCCAAACGATTGGTGACATTAAAGACTCGATGAAGCTTCGGCTTTCTTAAGTCTAAGTCCACCAAACAGACTTTCTTTCCCTTTTGTCCAAGCAAATAAGAGAAATTGGAGATAAATGTTGTTTTCCCTTCAGATGCGAGTGTAGATGTGAATTGAATCACTTTAAAGTTTCCATCAATGTTGGCATAATCCAAATTGATGATGACTTTCTGGAACGATTCAGAAACATAAGAAAGAGGCTGTTCTTTGGTGACTAAGTAATCGTAACGTTCAATGCGTTCACCATTGAACAATTCATTGATGGTCTTATTTCGCTTCATGTTTCTTACTCTCCTTCACTTCAAATTGAGGAATGACCCCTAATACTTGAATACCGAAGGCAGCTTCAAGTTGATCTTTGGTTCTAAAGGTGTTGTTAAACATTTCTTTGATGAATGCAATACCGACACCAAGGATACCCCCTAAAAGTAAACCAATGATGACATAAAGAGGTTTATTCGGTGCTTCATAGACACCATCTTTGGCAAAACTTGTACGAATGATATTATCTTCAAGAATGGCGACATTGTTGTCTGCGAAATCAATCGCAGCATCAATGACCGCATTCACGATTTCTTTAGACTGAGTGACATCTGATGAGATATAGCTCACATTGATGAAGTAACTGGTTGTTGATGAG
>JANJXB010000106.1 GCA_024709245.1 Acholeplasmataceae bacterium
TTTTTACATTGAGGTCACCATGAAAAAATTACTTATCCTAATTCTAATAGCCTTAGTTCTCACGGGTTGTGATGAACCCAAGTTAGAAAGAATTGGAACACCTACCAACTTAAGATATGAGGATATGATTTTATTTGATGCTGTTGATGATGCGACAGCATATGTCATCGATTTAAACGATGAAAAAATCACCATCACTGAAACTTTCTATGAAGTAACAATCCCTGGATCTTACACAGTTCGTGTAAAATCACAGGGTGAAGGATATCAAGATTCCTTATACACTGAAGAAATCACATTCACAGTATCCTACCCATTTTCTGATTTCGCATTTAACTATAGCATTCGTTCCATCGTCGATGTTCCAGTTGGATCTGTTGCTGAAGCAAATGAAATAGCGCAAATCACTTTATCTGGAAATCCCATTTTAACAACAGCCTATACATTCATCAATAAAACACTCACCTTAAAATCCAGTTATCTTTCAACACTACCAATCGGAGAACACACTTTAACTGTAACAACCAACATCGGTTCATTTCAAATCACGATCAATATCTTTGATACATCGAAACCCTATATGATGTCAAAGAGTGAAGTCTTCACCGATTTCTCAACAGATGTCATTTTAGTCTATGATTTGTTTGGTGGTTCTATCTCAGGATTATCCGGAAATAACATTACTTCATCCGACTATATCATCACAAGCAACACTGTCACCATCTCAAAGACATTCATCGAAAATGCTTTTACAAGTGAACCCACAAGAGAAACACTTGTGATTGGATACACTCTTGAATCCGGCAATAATGTCGTGATTGGATATATCTTCATCAAGAAATCAACCACCTAAGAGAGTCACTCCGACTCTCTTTTTCTTAACTTGTCATTTATAATCATTAAATGTATAATAAATACTATAGAAAGATGAGGGAAAACACATGAAATTTTCAGAATTTAAGTATGAAAGACCCGATCTAGAAGTTGTTAAAAAAGAGCTTGAAAAACAAATCGCTTTGATTGGATCCGGACAACCTCTTGATGTAGAAATCAAGGCTGTTTATGAAGTATTTAAAATCAATGATCAAATTGGAACACTAGGTACCTTAGTATCCATTCGTAACTCCATTGATACGACAGATCCATTCTACGAAAAAGAACAGGAATTCTTTGACGAGAACGGCCCAATCCTAAAGCAGTATGAACACCAGTTCAATGATAAACTGCTCAATTCAGCCAATCGTGCAGGTTTAGAAAAGGAATTTGGTTCACTCTTCTTTATTCGAGGAGAACTCGCAAAGAAGACTTTTAAACCAGAAATCATCGAAGATCTTCAAAAAGAAAACAAATTATCCACAGAATATGGCAAGTTGATTTCTTCAGCTAAGATTGAATTCCAAGGTGGCATTTACAATCTATCCCAAATGGCACCCTTCTTACAAAACAAAGATCGCGAAACAAGACATCAAGCTCAACTCGTCGTTTCTAAATTCTTTGCTGAAAATGAAGCACAATTTGATCGAATTTATGATGATATGGTGAAGGTGCGTCATTTAATCGCAACCAAGCTGGGTTATCAAAACTTTGTTCAGCTCGGTTACGACCGTTTTGGTCGTACCGACTATACAGCCAAAGATGTGAAGAACTATCGCGATCAAATCTATGAAGACATCGTTCCTTTAGTCACTGAACTTACATCACGTAAAGCAAAGAGATTGGGCATTGAAAATCCGAAATCTTATGACTTAGCACTTTCATTCCTATCCGGTAACCCAACACCCAAAGGGGATCGTGCATGGCAGGTTGAACGTGCGAAGAAGATGTATGATGAAATGTCTCCTGAAACATCGAAGTTCTTTAATTTCATGCTCGAACATGAATTACTTGATTTAGATGCTAAGGCAGGTAAACAAGGTGGCGGATATTGCACATACTTACCCGAATATCGAGCACCTTTCATTTTCGCAAACTTTAATGGAACCTCACATGACGTGGATGTCTTGACCCACGAAGCGGGTCATGCCTTCCAGGTTTATCAATCCAGAGACTTACTCCCTGAATATAGATGGCCAACCATGGAAGCTGCAGAAATCCATTCCATGAGCATGGAATTCTTGGCTTGGCCATGGATTGACTCATTCTTCTTAGAAGATACTCCTAAATACAAGTTCTCACACTTAGCTGGCGCTGTGTCCTTCTTACCTTATGGTGTCTTAGTCGATGAATTCCAACACGGCATTTATGAACACCCCGAAATGACACCCGACGAAAGAAAAGCTTGGTGGAGAAAGACAGAGAAGAAGTACATGCCCTTTAAAGATTATGGCGATGACCTCTTCATGGAAAAAGGAACCTTCTGGTTCCGTCAAGGTCATATCTTTGGTGCACCCTTCTATTATATTGATTACACATTGGCTCAAGTCTGTGCATTCCAATATTGGATTAAACACCAAACTGACCGTAAAGCAGCATTAGATTCTTATCTTGCGCTTTGCCGTTTGGGTGGATCTAAGAGTTTCTTAGGTCTGATTGAATCGGCTAAACTCAAGAATCCGTTTGTCAAAGGCACGGTCAAAGAAATCGTGAAACCGATTCGAGCTTATCTCGATTCTGTAGATGATACGAAGTTATAGGTATGTTCAGGAAAAATCTTTTCATCATTTCTCAAGTGTTGATCATCGTCAGTTATTTCTTCGAGATCTTAAAAGATGGAAGAGGTGAAGAAGCAAATCCAGTGAGGGGGTATCAAGCCTTATTCATCAATCAGTACTATATCATTGGAAACGTACTCTTGGGTTTCATACTGCTTGCAGCTATTTTGATGGTATTTCTTTTCGTGAAGATCATCATTTCGAACGAAGTGACCGAAAAACAGGATCAGATGATGACCATCTTATCCAATATCCAATTGTTTTCAGGTATGATTTTTGCCACTTTCTTAGGTACATTCCTCGCATTTGGTGGATACATCGTGATTGCACTGATTGTGATTTCAGCCTATGTGAATTATACTTTGAATCAATAACCAATTGCCTTGTTTGCGAAAACAGGGCTATTTTTATCTGTTGAAGGATTGACTTTTTCATGTATAATGAACATAGATAAGGCACACACGAATGGGGGTTTTGAGATGAAAAAAATCATGATTATCATTTTTCTTACCTTTGTTCTTTTTGGTTGCACTGCGGGTGAACAGTATACAGCGAACCGAATCATTCTATCGTATGATACAACTCAGTTGACGGAAGAAGAGATGGAAAGATACAGTGAAGCCTATGGTACTTTGCCACCTGAATTTGTTGTGCTTGTCTTCAGTGGACAAGTCAAGCTTGCAAGAGCTTATGCTGAAAATGGAAGTGATGCCAACATGCAAACATCCATTGTCCTCAAACAACGCATGGGTGAGCCGTGGAGTACAGATGTTGTCATGGAACTCCTTCTTGACAACTATACACTCATCGATGGCGATCACGAAAATGAATATATTTTTTTCCTCAATAATGGACTTGCTGTTGATGTCATCTTTGAAGAAAATGGTAACATTACCTTCTCGATTGGAAGGAACTTAAGACAGGTGGATGGATTGCTCTATGTCATGCCTTATGGTGTGACGTCATGGGAGGACAAGTATGCTTGGTATCGCGATGTCTGTAGAAGTTGTCTGCCACACATTCTCGATGAAAACAACTTTAGATTCTCTTTTGAAAACAAGTTATTCAGATTTACGAAAGAGGCAAATGGTGTTTACACTGTAGAACCCTATCAACCATAAAAAAAGCCCTGTGAAGCGAATTTGAACCGCTCCCTGTCAAGTAGACAGTGGAAATAATTAAATATTTAGTTGATTTAAGGCTTGATTTCGATATTGAATCGGAGTTAAGCCTTTTAATTTTTCTTGATATCGTTGTTCATTGTAGAAGGTAATATATTGATCAATCTCATGCTTAAGTATGTTGATATCATGAAATTTGGTCAGATAATACATCTCAGATTTAAGTGTACCCCAAAAGCTTTCCATCGGTCCATTGTCGATGCACCTGCCAACCCTCGACATGCTCACCGTCATACTTCTCGTGGTGAGTTTGTTCTGAAAAACTCTATTCGTATATTGGAATCCACGATCGCTATGAAACATCGGCCTTGCATCTGGATTCCTTTTGACAGCCTCCTCAAACGTCTCGTTGGCGAGCTGGTTGTTATTTGTAACGCTCATCTTATGCGTGATAATGCTTGTGTCATAGAGATCGATAATCGCGCTTAGGTAAATCTTGATTGGAGATCCTATCACCTTGAACTCCGTCACGTCGGTCAGCCATTTAGTGTTTGGCTTTTCAGCCTCAAAGTTGCGATTTAACACATTTTCTGCTGTCACTTCAGGTCTGACTTTGATGTAACCCTTACGCTTTCTTCGAATGACTGATGAAATACCCATCATCTTCATGAGTCTTCGAATACGCTTTTTGTTGTAATGTGTTTGGTTGCGTTTATTAATCCATAACGTCATGCGACGATAACCTAAAATACCTTTAAACTCATCGTGATATTCCAACATGATTTGTGATAACTCATGGTTCAGTTTTTCTTCGTCAGTCTCTTTTCGATTCATCCATTTGTAATAACTGCTTCGCTCAATCAAAAGGATCTCACACAGCACGAAAACAGGATATTTATTAGCCTCGTGAAGCTCTTTTATCGTTTTGTATTTGGCTTCTTGTCGGACCTTGTCAAAATATCCCTCCTTTCGATCTCCTGGAATTTTTTTATGACCTCAGCCTCCATCTCCAGACGCTCATTCTTTCGTCTTAGAAGTTCGACTTCTTGCTTTAATTTCTCCATCTCTGTTAGATGTTCGACTGGCTTTCTCTTGCCACGTCCATCCTTTAAGCCTGCTTCACCCTCTGCTTGATACTTTCTTACCCAGCTATACACTTGTGAATAGGCAGTCTCAAATTTCTCTGCAGCCAGTTTATATTTATGCTCATGTTTGATCGTCCATTTGATAATTTCTAGTTTCTCTTCAAAACTAACTTTTCTACTCTTCGCCATATAGACATACCCCTTCGGATCATACGCTTTGATCTCGTTATGTCTATTATACTTTGAAACCCAACTTCTGATGGTTGTCGTTGAAGGAATTTGATAGCGTTTAGTCAGTTCGCGATATGACCCTTTTCCCTCAAGATAGGCCCTTATAACCTCGTGCTTCATCTCTTTGGTGTATGATCCATTCTTGGTTTTCTCATCTAACCCCATCTCGCCTATCGACTCGTGGTTGATTATCCATTGATAGATTGTCGCTGTGTTAACGTCAAGTTCGTTTGCGATAGCAGCTATCGTTTTCGCTCCGTCAAGATACTGCTTGATGGCTACCATCTTAATCTCTTTGCTATACTTTTGCTTTCGTCCCATAATAGAAAAATCCCCTTTCTATAAACACTTACAACTTTAATTATTTGTAGTGTCTACTTTAAGGGGATCATATCACAGCGGATGTGCTTTGTTCATTTATAGTGTGTCTAGATAGGATTTAAGATCGTTTTCATCTTTCAAGACTCTGATTTGAACACCATGACTGAGTAGTAATTCAACCAGTGCTGCTTGATGTTTCTTTGATAAGTCCAAG
>JANJXB010000116.1 GCA_024709245.1 Acholeplasmataceae bacterium
TTCATTCATTTTTGGTGCGAAAGCAGCACCTTCCTACCATATGGCAAAAGCAGTCATCGAATTGATTGACACAGTTTCTGAAATCATCAATCAAGATCCTGAGACCCAACATCTCTTAAAAGTAGTTTTTGTTCGAAATTACAATGTCACCTATGCAGAATACATCATGCCAGCTGCGGATTTATCCGAACAAATTTCAACTGCAACCAAAGAAGCAAGCGGAACAGGCAATATGAAATTTATGATGAATGGTGCAATCACCATCGGAACACTGGATGGAGCCAATGTAGAGATCGTTGAAAAAGCAGGCAGTGACAATGCTTTCATCTTTGGATTGACAGCAGATCAAGTCCACAATATTTACAAGAATAATGGATATAAGCCTCGAGAAATCTATGAATCTGATCCCAGATTGCAACAAGTATTCCAGTATATTCGAAACTTAAATCCAAATCCTCAGCACTTTGATTACATTTTGAACAATTTACTCAATAGTGATTATTTCCTCGTGATGAAGGATTTTGATGGATATGCAAAAGCACACGAAATTGCCAATAAAGCCTATAAAAATCAGTCCAAATGGGCTGAAATGCAGATTGCAAATATAGCGAATTCCGGGTTCTTCACTTCGGATAGAACCATTGAACAGTACAATCAAGAAATTTGGAAGTTAAAGAAGATAGATTTATAAGTTTTTATTTCTCACATGTACTCCATGCATCATATTAAGGATCAGAACATATGAAAGTCTTCATTGATGGTTTTCATCAGTTACGCATCGAATCATACAATTACATCGAGTCGATTGTACTCCGAGATTTGAAAGCACAATTTGTCAGAAGTGATGATCATATGCAATTTTTTGTGACTGATCAACCGATGTGTCTCCACACAGATGATCAAATCATCATCAATGGTAGACCTTATCCACTGGAAATCGGATTGGTCACACTGACGAAGGAATTTGAAGCGAAATTTCGCTATGATGGTATTTTAGGTGCGGAATATCATCCTACAGATACAACATTTAGACTCTTTTCACCCGTTGCTAAAGCAGTCTCTTTGGTTTTAGAGGGTATTGAGTATCCCATGTCTTATGAAGAACCGATCTGGTTTAAGACTGTACTAGGAGACCATGACGGGAAACCTTATCATTATTTAGTCAGACTTGTCGATACTTTTGTGAAAGTAAAAGACCCATACACGATGGCATGTTCCACACAAGATAGCTATGTGATTGACTGGTCCAAAACGATCCCAATCCTTCCTTCACCCATCAAACTCAAACGCTATGTCGATGCTGTGATCTATGAAGGTCACGTCAGAGATCTGTCCATTCATTTGGATGTCGAATCCAAAGGCGTCTTTGAAGGTTTGATAGAACATTCCAAAAATCTCAAAGGATCTGTCTTAAGTCATATCAAAAAACTAGGTATGACTCACTTGCAGTTGCTTCCTGTATTCGATTTTGAAGGTGTTGATGATCTCAATAAAGACACATTATACAACTGGGGTTACAACCCTTCACAGTTTTTTGCTATCGAAGGATGGTACTCCAAACATCCGGATGATCCTTATGATCGCATCAATTCCTTTAAGAAAGTGATCAATTATGCACACCGGATTGGTTTAGGTATCAACATGGATGTTGTTTATAATCATGTGTATCAACATAAAACATTTCCCTTTGATCAAATCGTCCCAGGTTACTTTTATAGACACAACAGTCTACACAAAATGACTGATGCTTCATATTGCGGTAATGATATCGAGACACGCAATTACATGGTTAGAAAACTCATCATCGATAGTTTGATGCATTTTGCACAGCATTTTCAAATGGATGGATTCCGATTCGATCTCATGGGATTGATGGATATCGACACCATGCTTGAGATTGAACGGAAACTCAAATCAGTGAATCCTTCCATCATGCTCTATGGTGAAGGATGGAATATGCCAACTGAAGTTCCTGCAAAAATGCGCTCAAATATGTCCAATCAGGCACAGTTTACCGGCTATGCACATTTCAACGACTTTTTCAGAAATACTATGAAAGGTGAACTGCATGGAAGCGGTATTGGGTACACCATGGGCAATAGACACCAATCGAACAGAGCCATGGATGCACTGATTGGTTCACCGCATCTCTTTTCATCACCTAACCAGTCCATCAATTACGTTGAATGTCATGACAATCTGACGTATTATGACAAGATGCTCTTATCGTGTGGATTTGAAGATTCGAAATTCAAATACTGTCAGGATCTTGCCAATCATATGATTGCAATTGCGCAAGGCATTCCATTCTATCATGCAGGTCAGGAGTTCTATCGTTCGAAAAAAGGTGTCGAAAATTCTTACAATAGTCCAGACCTCATCAATCAAATCATCTGGAATGTCAAAGAACCCGCAGTCCAACAATTAAAGAGATTACTCAAAATCAGAAAACGATTTGCCTTGTATCGACAGACCACTTACAGTCAAGCTGTAAGCGTCCAAAAAGAAGGCAATCTCCTCATTTACACGCTTGAAAGTCAAAAAGATATTTTATATCACTACATTAAGAACCAACAAGGCATCGAAAAATTGCCACTGATGAATGGAAAATTGATTTTCCCATCTCAAAAAGCACTCATCGATGATGGACATATTTTCGTCGACCAACCCGGAATCTACATCATCCAAATCAAGAAATAGGAGAAACGTATGAGACTCATTTCCGATCATGATGTCAATGAATTTTTACTGGGACGTTCTTCAAATTTGCATGAATTCTTAGGTGCTCATCTGCTTAAAGATGAACAAGGCAGAGTGACATCAACAGAATTCACGGTCTATGCACCGAATGCCAAAGAAGTACGTTTGCTTGCAGAGTTCAATCAATATGCGAGTTGGAAACATGTACTCACAAAAATCCATCACATGGGTTTTTTCCGGATTGAAATTCCAGGAAACCATGAATGGGCAACCTATAAGTATGAAATACACACGCCATCAGGACGTGTGCTTTATAAGGCTGATCCTTTTGCACATTATGCAGAAGTTCGACCCCAGACTGCAAGTAAAGTCTATGACATCAAAGGATATACTTGGCATGACGGAGAATGGCTTTATCAGAAGAAAAAGAGTTATGATCAACCCCTCTTGATTTATGAACTGCATTTGGGTTCTTGGCGTCGCAAATTCGGACAATTCAAACCGTATAATGAAGTCGTCGATGAACTCGTTGAGTATGTCAGTACTCAAGGATTTACGCATGTTGAACTGATGCCGGTTTATGAATATCCTCTAGATGATTCATGGGGTTATCAGGGCACAGGTTACTTTGCTGCTACATCAAGATTTGGTGTACCCAAAGATTTGATGTACATGATTGACCGATTTCATCAGGCAAACATCGGTGTCATCATGGATTGGGTTTTAGGACACATTTGTAAAGATGCTCATGGGTTATCGTTTTTCGATGGAACTCCTCTGTATGAATTCCCTGATCGTGAGCGTAGAGAAAATGTAACTTGGGGAACCGATAATCTTGATTTCTCTAAAGGCATTACCAGAAGCTTTATGTTATCCGCACTCACATTCTGGATGGATGAGTTTCATGTCGATGGATATCGAATCGATGCGGTTTCTAATCTCATCTATTATTTAGGTGATCGAAGTCAAGGTGTGAATCAGGATGCAATCAATTTCATAAGACAGATTTCTTACCATTTATTCGGTAAGGACGATCGAATGCTTTTAATGGCAGAAGACTCCACTGATTTTCCGTATGTCACACATCCTGTTTCTACAGGTGGTATCGGATTCAATTACAAATGGAACATGGGTTTCATGAATGATATCTTGAGATATTTCAAAGAAGACCCGATTCACCGCAAGTATCATCATGACAAAGTCACCTTTGGATTGATGTATGCATTCAATGAGCAATTTGTATTGCCATTCTCGCATGATGAAGTCGTGCACATGAAGGGCAGTTTGGTCAATAAGATGCCAGGTGATTACTTTCAAAAGATGGCCAACTGGCGATTACTCCTCTCTTTGTGGATGACGCATCCTGGTAAAAAGTTGTTGTTCATGGGTCAAGAATTTGCGTCATTTTCGGAATGGGCTTTCCAGAAAGAGTTGGATTGGAACTTATTCGATTTCCCAGCACATCAACAAGCTAACCGCTTTTTCAGAGATTTAGCAGCGGTATATCGACATCACAGTGCCCTTTGGCAATACGATCATCATCCGAAAGGCTTTGAATGGTCAATCGTTGATGACCGAGATCAATCCGTTTTCGCATACATCCGAAGAAGCGATACCGAAACACTCGTCGTTGTCCTTAATATGACACCCAATGTCCATGAATTCTATGAAATTGGAGTTCCTGAACTCGGTTCTTATGAAGAAATCATCAACAGTGACAAAGCTATTTATTTTGGTTCTGATCAATACAATGGATTACCTCTTCAAGCAATCAAAGGCAATAAAAATCAATTTGAGCAATTCATCAAGCCGAAATTAGGTCCGTTGTCTGGTATGATTTTCATTCATAAGAAGCAAACTCAAAATACAAAAAAGCGCCAAAATCCGAAAGGATAGGCGCTTTACTTTATTTTGTGGTTTCTCGTTCAATCAGTTTGACATCAATGATGTCATGAAGACTTTCCAATTCAACATCTCGAATCAATTTGGTTAAATTGATGAAACTCTGTTTACCCATGTAATTGATGGATTGATGAATGGTTGTAATCGAAGGTGTCACCCATTTGGAATAAGGTGTATTGTCATACCCGATGATGGAGACATCATTGGGAACTTTTCTACCTAATTTCTGCACGATGTTTAAGCAAGCAAATGCCAACGTATCACTGAATGTGAAAATGGCATCGACTTGAGGATTATTTCTCAAGATTTCTTCCATCAATTTAAAGTCTGGATTGACCAAGTCGAAATCAAAGATATCCGCATATAAACCATGTTTTTTGAGTTCATTCATGAATCCAATGGTGCGTTCCATAGTTGTCAGCAAGAATGAAGGACCACGGAACATCAATATATGTTTCGCACCTGTTTGAATCAATTTTTGAGCAGCTAGTGCGCCACCTTTGACATTATCCGACGTGATGGAAGGTATCGTTTCATCTAAAATATGATCCACCGTAATCACAGGTATATTCAGTTCTAGCAATCTTTCTTTGTTATTGAAATTGGATGCTACAATGAGACCTTCAATATTGTAGGATTCAAAGAATTTCAAATATTCAATTTCCCGATCTGGGTCATCTTGAGTGTGGCAGAACATAATTTTATAGCCGTATGCTGCTGCCTGGGATTCAATACCTTCCAATAGTTCTCCATAAAAAGAAGGACCGATGTGTGGAACGATGACTCCTATGATTTTAGAGCTTCGATTGGTGAGAGATCTTGCAAGCTGATTTGGAGTGAATCCAAGTTCATCAATGATTTTCATCACAACAACCTTGGTTTCCTCATGAACATATCCCTTTTGATTGATGACTCTGGAAACAGTCGATACACTCACATTGGCTTTTTTAGCAACATCACGAATGGTTGGTTTCATAGCACTCACACTTTCTGAAGCAACAAATATCCATAGGCTTCTAAAGTGATTTTACCATGAATATCAATCAATTGGTTTGTAAAAAGATTGATGTACTGACCTGAGATCAGGTGTGTATCGATTGAAGAATGCTTTGCATTGTTGTTGATGATCAATAAGATTTGTTCTTTTCCAATCTCTTTTAGGATGAGAAGACCATTGGATTCAATAAAATGAAAATCGTGAGAAGCCATGGATAAAAAGGACTTTCTCAAGTAAATGAGATGTTTGGTGAATTGATAGAAATCAGTGCTTTGCATCGTGGAGTCCCAAATCATGCATCTTCGGTTATCCGGATCGTGTTCACCGGTCATTCCCACTTCATCGCCGTAATAGATATTCGGTGCTCCAGCAGAGATAAACATCAGTAAATAGGCAAGTTTAACCCGTCTTTCATCATCGTTTAGACGTCGTTTAATACGAATGGTATCATGGCTTCCAACCAGATTAAACATGTTTTCCATGACGTTTTTCGGTGTGTGAGCCATATAGGTGGATACGACATGCTGAAATGAGGAAAGGTCCATCTTGTGCTCAAGGTATTTCCAGATGGGATAGGATAAGTCATAATTCATGACAGAGTCCAATTGATCCCCATGGAGCCATGGAATGGATGAATCCCAGTTTTCACCGAGAATAAACGTATCTTTTTTAGCTTTTCTGGCAGTTTCCCTGATTTTTCTTAAGAATTCATGTGATATTTCGTTGGAGACATCTAATCGCCATCCATCAATATCATAGGCTTCAATCCAGTATCGGATACAATCCAAAAGATGCTTTTCAGAGATAGGACTGGAAGTGTTCCATTTGGGCATCATCGGTGCGAATGCAAATGTTCGATAATTGAGATTCGTTCCTTGATACCTTGCGGGTTTGCCAGTGATTGGATTTAATGGAAAATTAACGACTGGATATTGATCAATGTAGAAACAATCCTTGTAAGGACTGGATGCCCCGTTCTTGATGACATCTTGGAAGAAAGGATGATCATAACCCGCATGATTAAAAACACCATCAAGCATCACTTTAATGCCCAATTCATGTGCTCGTTTGACGAGATCACCAAAATCAGCATTCGTACCAAACTGAGGGTCGATTTTGAAATAGTCTGTTGTATCGTATTTATGAGCTGTTGGAGATTCAAAAATAGGGGTAAAATAGATCCCTGTAATTCCGAGTTGCTGGAGATAGGTGAGTTTTTCAGTGATTCCCTTTAGATTTCCACCGTAAAGTTCATGATTGTTGACAGGAAGTTTCCCCCATTTGAGATTGGGGTTAGGCGATGTTGAATAAAAGCGATCTGGAAATATTTGGTACCAAACCGTATCTTTGACCCAACTGGGGGTATGATGTAAATCTTCATGATTCAAGTAGGGAAAATTGAAATATTCAGATAAGTCATACAAACTGTATAAATCATCTTCCTTTTCTATTTTTTTAAGTTGTTTGGTTCCATACAAATAAACTTGATCCGATTGACTCAATGTAAAAGCATATTTGGTTCGGTAAAATGTAGGTTCGATGGCAATAAAATAATAGTCAAACAAATCATTTGAATACCGTTTCAACATGAGCTTTTGATCATGCTTCCAAATCATATTGGAGTGCTCATCCTTAATCCAATGAAATGGATCTCCATAAATGAGTGAAACTGAGTCAATATCATTTTTTGCAGTTCTAAAAACGAGATGCAATGTGTTAGCATCATAAGCATAAGAGAATTCAGATTTGGCTTGATGGAGCAATGCATGTTGATTCATTAAGATCACCACTGACATTATATCATGCCATGATATTTCAAAATTATGAAACCGATTACATTATTTTATTCATATTGAAAATATGTTACAATTGTTATGGTTAATTAAGGTGATTCTATGAACAAAAAATGGTGGATGGAAAGTGTCGGCTACCAGATTTATCCCAAGAGTTTTTATGACACCAATGATGATGGAATTGGGGATTTACCAGGCATACTGGAAAAACTCGATTATCTGAAGATGCTCGGTGTCGATTTAATCTGGATCTGCCCGTTTTATGATTCTCCAATGGATGATAACGGATATGATGTCAGAGATTTTTTTGGTGTCTCCAAGGAATTTGGTACCATGGAAGATATCAAAAACATCATCCAAAAAGCACATGAGTATGGCATGCGCATTGTCTTGGATTATGTGCTCAATCACACCTCTGATGAACATCCCTGGTTTATAGAGTCTAAATCATCAAAAGATAATCCATACCGAGACTACTACATCTGGAGTGAAGGTAAAATGGTTGATGGGGTTCTACACGAACCCACCAATTGGGGTTCATTTTTCGGGGGTAGTGCTTGGAACTATGACAAGACAACCGATAGCTATTACCTGAAGATATTTTCCAATAAAATGCCAGATTTGAATTGGAAAAACCCGAAAGTTCGAGAAGAAATGATTGAAGTCGCCAAAAAATGGCTCGATCTTGGAGTCGATGGATTTCGAATTGATGCTGTATCTCATTTGGATAAAGCCCCTTTCGTGGATGCTGAAGCGAAACCAGGTGAAAAGTATCCGCTCGATTATTTCAAGTTTTCGAATCAACCGATGGTTCACCCTTATTTAAAAGAGCTTAATCAAAAAGTGTTTTCATCGTATGATGCTGTAACCATTGGTGAAGTTGGTGGATCTGCATCCATCGAGGAAGGGATTCGATACAGTGCTTTTGACTCCCACGAACTTTCAATGGTATTCTCATTTGATCACAATTGGTGTAATAATATATTTGAGATTAACCATCCTAAATTTTTAAAGACAGATGTCGTTAAGCTCAAGCAAGCATTCAACATGTGGCAAACCTCATTGAAAGACATCGGTTGGGTTCCACTCAATTGGTTCAATCACGATCAACCCCGTCTCATCAGTCATTATGGCAGTAAGAAGTACCCTTTACAAAGTGGTAAAATGCTTGCTACAGTATTGCATTTGATGAGAGGCACTCCCTTCATTTATCAAGGTGAGGAAATTGGTATGACCAATTATCCCTTTGAAGATGTTTCGGACTTTAACGATATCTCTTCGATTTCCAGTTATCAGCATCATTTAAACCTTGCACCAGACGATCCCGTCTCAGCACTCAGAATTGCAGGCATGCGCTCAAGAGACAACGCGAGAACACCTATGCAATGGACATCAGGATTCTTCGCTGGATTTTCAACAGTCAAACCCTGGCTGAAGGTCAATCCAAACTACAGAAAAATCAACGTAGAACGTCTTTTAAAAGATCAAGATTCTTTATTCTATCACTATCAGAAATTAATCGCATTAAGAAAATCATCTCAGTATAAAGATGTGATCCTTTGGGGAGATTTCATTCTCAAAGATCGTGAAGATCAAGATCATTTCACATACCTCAGGAACTATCAGGACAACACATTGCTCGTCATCAACAGTTTTTCCCAATCGAAGACTTATTATGACCTATCAAAATATCAAATCTTGGATACACTGATACACAACCAGAAGAAAATAAAAATCAAGGACCAGAAGATCCTATTGAAACCCTACGAATCGATTGTATTCGCAGTGAAGGAGAAATCATGAGAACAAGCGGTATATTATTACACATTTCAAGTTTGCCAGGAAAATATGGCATCGGATCTTACGGTAAGGAAGCTTATCGTTTTGTTGATTTTCTCCACGATACTGGGACCACTTACTGGCAAATATTGCCATTAGGTCCGACTTCGTATGGCGATTCGCCCTATCAGACGTTTTCAGCGTTTGCAAACAATCCGTATTTCATTGATCTTGATGTCTTGATAGAAGAAGGCTTGTTACAACCTCATGAAATCAAAGCTACCTTCCATAGTCCACGCTATGTTGAATATGCAGAACTTTATATGGAACGTTTTGATGTTTTAAAACATGCGTTTTTACGATTTAACAAACATGATTATGGTTATCAGCATTTTGTTTTTGAACAACGCAAGTGGTTAGCAGATTATGCTCTATTCATGGCACTCAAAGTCCATCATCAAGGTGCAGCTTGGTCAACTTGGAACCAAGATTTGCGATTAAGAACACCAGAAACCATTGCATATTATCAAGATTTATTGAAAGAGGATATTGAATTCTATCAGTTTTTACAATATAAGGCATATCAACAGTGGTTTAATTTAAAATCCTATGCAAATCAAAAAGGTGTCAAGTTTATCGGTGACATGCCGATTTATATCTCCTATGATTCCTCCGATGTTTGGGCAAATCCGCGATATTTCGATTTAAATGCTGATCGCGTTCCAAATCACGTTGCAGGTGTCCCACCGGATAACTTTTCAGCTGATGGCCAACTCTGGGGAAATCCACTGTACAATTGGGATTTACTTGCAGAAGAGTCCTTTGATTGGTGGGTTGATCGCGTTTATTCAGCAACTCATCTCTTTGACATGATTAGAATCGATCATTTCATCGGATTCCAAAATTTCTTTTCGATCCCCTATGGTCAAGAAACTGCAAAACATGGCGAATGGAAAAAAGGACCTGGCATTCAATTATTCAATGTCATTAAGAAGCGTCTTGGTGAAGTCAACATCATTGCTGAAGATTTAGGTGTTGTTACAGAAGAAGTCAGAAAGATGCTGAAAGAAACTGGATTCCCAGGTATGAAACTCTTGCAGTTTGCATTTGATTCGAGAGAAGAAAGTGATTACATACCACATCTTTATCATCAGAATTTGATTGCATACACTGGCACGCACGATAATGAAACAACGGCGCAATGGTTTGAGAAATTGCCCAAAGCAGACCTTGACTATTGCTTGAACTACATCAATCACGGTTCAGGCAGTCCAACAGACAGCTTAATCAAATCCACGCTCGCATGCATTGCTGATACAGCAGTCATACCGATGCAAGATTGGTTGAATTTAGGTGCCGAGGGTCGAATGAACATTCCGTCAACAACAGGAAACAACTGGAAGTGGAGAATGTTGGATTCTGAGTTGAATGATGCATTGAAATCAAAAGTTAAAAATTTTACACATTTATATGGTCGATCTTTATTGACCAAAAAATAAACCAAAACGCTAAAAAAAGAAATCCGTTGCTGGATTTCTTTTGTTTTAGATGACATTGACACGTTTTAAAAATGTTTTTGTGCGTTCTTCTTTAGGATTGGAAAAGATGATTTCGGGTGTACCCATCTCAACGATGACACCTTCAGCCATGAAGACAACTCGATCAGAAACTTCTTTGGCAAATGCCATTTCGTGAGTGACGATGACCATGGTCATTCCAGCATTTGCAAGTGTTCGCATGACAGAGAGCACTTCACCCACCATTTCAGGATCCAAAGCTGAGGTAGGTTCATCGAATAACATCACATCGGGTTTCATTGCCAGTGCTCTTGCGATTGCAACTCTTTGTTTTTGACCACCGGAAAGTTGACTTGGATAAGCATCGATTTTATCGCTTAATCCCACTTTTTCTAAGAGGTCTTTAGCCATGATTTCAGCATCATGCTCGCTCATCTTCAAAACAAGTTTTGGTGATAATGTAATATTTTCTAAGACTGAAAGATGTGGGAATAGATTGAATGACTGAAACACCATTCCCATTTTTTCTCTCAATTGATTGATGTTTTTATCCTTAATCGATAACAAATGACCTTCGAAAATGATTGAGCCCGCAGACGGAACTTCCATTAAATTCATGCATCTTAACAGTGTTGATTTACCCGAACCTGATGGACCAATGATGGATACAACTTCACCCTTCATAATCTCCAAATCAACACCGGATAATGCATGAATCGTTGTCTTAAACGTTTTTTTCAACCCTTTAATCTGAATAATCTTGTTACTTGGCGTCTGCATGGCGCATTCTCCTTTCAAAAGCATTCATCAGTTTCGATAAAGGATAGGTGAGCATCAAATATAAAATACCAGCCATCATATAGAGTTCAGTTACTGCAAGTGTCATACCCTTAACAACACCTATTTGATACATCAATTCTGCAACACCGACATAGACAAAGATGGAAGTTTCCTTGATGATTGTCACAAACTCATTACCGAGCGCAGGAAAAATGTTTTTGACAGCTTGAGGTAGAACTATTCTTTTCATCGTAAGCGATGCAGACATCCCCAAAGAACGTGCAGCTTCGGTTTGACCTTTATCGACAGCAAGAATACCCCCTCGAATGATTTCAGAAATATAGGCCGAACTATTGATGAGTAATGCCACCAGTCCAGGAACAAAACTTCCCATATCAATGCCACCAATCAAAAATAAGGGGATGTTTAAGAGTTGATAGATCAAAAGAACTTGAACAAGCAAAGGTGTTCCACGAATAATTTCAACATAAGCAGTTGCGGGGATGCTTAAAAATTTCTTCCCCGATAACCGCATTAAAGCAGGAATCAAAGCAAGAATACTCCCCAGGGCTACTGCAAGAAAGGCAAGAAATAAAGTCATGCCTAGCCCTTGAAACAAGAGTGCCAGATAATCAGCATCTCGTAAAAAAGAAAAATTTAAAAATATGTTCATTAGGATGAAAATTCCACGAGCCATTCAGCAATTTTGCCTTCTTCAATCAATTCATCAATCACGGCATTAATCAATTCAAGCAGTTCGGTATCGCCTTTTTGAACAGCAACCGCATTACCTTCATAGCCTTCTAAAGAATCGATTTCGATTTTGATGAAATCGGGGAAGTTGCCATTGATGTGAGTGTCTGCGACCGTACCTTCAGTGAAGAGGGCATCGATTTGCTTATTATTCAAGTTGTTTAACAATTCATTTAAGTCTGTGATTAGTTTTGCGGTTGCATTGGGAGTAAATACACTTGCAAATTCAGCTTGAATGGAACCGGACTGTGCACCGACTCGAACACCTGCGACATTGATTTTTTCTAATGTATCATAAAGTGCTTGATTATCTTTATGAACCAAAATCACTTGCTGAACAGATTCTTCAGTGTAGTAAGACTTCGAAAAATCGACTACTTGAGCTCTGGTTGGTGTTGGTGTAAGACCAGCAATGACAAAATCAACTTTACCTGTACGAACGTCTTCAACTAAAAAATCAAATCCTTTATGAATGACTCTGAGATTCTTACCCAAAGCACGAGCGATTGCTTTCCCAATTTCAATATCGACACCGACAACAGTATTTTTCCCGTTTTCATCTTTAACAATGTTTTCATACGGTGGATAATCTGCTGAGGTAGCCATCGTTACATACTCAGTGTAACTTGGATCTAATTCAAAATCGAATACATTGGATGAATTACTACATGCACTTAATCCAATGGCTGCAAATACTAAGACTAAAACCAATAATAATTTCTTCATTTTCTTCTCCTTAGGATTAAAAAAAGCCAAAGCTGGCTTCTGATTTCTGTATACTCAGGGGTTGTCACATACCCCATCTTGGAAATAGGCTGGCTTTTTTTTATGAGACAATTTTAGCACACATGCAAAAATATGCAAGCAATTCCTCAAAAAAAGTCCTGATTTTAAAAAGTAAACGTTTTCTATACTGAAACTCAGTTCAGAAAAACTTTGAACTTCAAAAAGTATAATTTTGAAATTGACAATCGTATGGAAAAGCATTATAATATGACTATTGAAACAAGGAGGATATGAACATGATTTTTGAACGTGTCAAAGAAATGATCAAGGAAGAACTCAACGTACCCGAAGAAAAGATTTCATTAAAGGCAAGATTGGCAGAAGACCTCGGCGCAGATTCCATCGATGCAGTCGAACTGATCATGAACATTGAAGATGAATTCAATATTCAGGTCTCAGACGAACAAGCTCAAAGCATTAAGACTGTTGGCGATCTCGTCAAGTACATCGAAGCACTGAAAAAATAAAAACAAAAGGGGAATTGAAATTCCCTTTTTTTGTTGGAAAAATAGCCTTTTTTGATTATAATAGATATAGCATCGAAAGAAGGTATCCATCATGTATTATGACTTTGGTAGCATTGAGAAAAAATGGCAAACGTATTGGTATGAAAACAAACTTTTCAAAACCCAAGAAGACCGACTGAAAGAGAAGTTCTATGTCCTTGACATGTTTCCTTATCCTTCAGCCAACGGACTCCATGTTGGCCACATCGAAGGTTATACAGCAACAGACATCATCAGCCGATTTAAACGTATGCAAGGCTACAACGTTCTTCATCCCATGGGGTGGGATGCTTTTGGCTTGCCTGCTGAACAATATGCATTGCAAACAGGTAAAGACCCTAGAACTTTTACATATTCCAATATTCAGAATTTCAAAAGACAAATCATCGAGTCCGGTAAAGGCATTGACTGGGACCGTGAATTTGCGACACCCGATGCCAACTATTTCAAATGGACACAATGGATCTTCAAGAAAATGTATGAACATGGTCTTGCAGTTCTAAAGGACGTTGAAGTCAATTGGTGTGAAGGTTTAGGTACAGTTTTAGCCAACGATGAAATTGAACTCGTCGATGGCAAAATGGTTTCAGAACGTGGTCAATATCCTGTGGTGAAGAAAGCCATGCGTCAATGGGTCTTAAGAATCACTGCCTATGCTGACCGTCTATTGGATGATTTGGAAACCCTCGAATGGCCAGAACATTTAAAAGAAATGCAACGCAACTGGATTGGCAAATCCAATGGAGCGATGATGACATTCAAAGTGGATCAGTCGAATCAGTCTTTTGATGTATTCACGACCCGTCCAGACACCATTTATGGAGCGACATACTGTGTACTCGCTCCTGAGCATCCTTTAGTCCTTCACATCACTTCAGAAGACGAACTAGAATCTGTGAAGGCATACATTGAAGTAACCAAGAGCAAAAATGATATGGACCGTGCATTGGATAAGACCAAATCAGGTGTATTCACAGGATCTTATGCTATCAATCCATTAAACCATAAGAAAATTCCCATCTGGATTGCCGATTATGTCTTACCTCACTATGGAACAGGTGCCGTTATGGCTGTTCCTGCTCATGATGAACGTGACTTTGAGTTTGCACAGATTCATGGTTTAGATATCGTTGAAGTCATTCAAGGTGAAGCTGAAGGGGCATATACAGGCGATGGTATTCATTACAATTCAGGCATTATTGACGGATTGTACAATGAAGAAGCCAAAGCGAAAATCATTCATTATCTTGAAAAAACCAAACAAGGTTTTGGACACAATACCTATAAATTAAGAGATTGGGTATTCTCCAGACAGCGTTATTGGGGTGAACCTTTCCCTGTCATTTATGATGAAGAAGGCCATATCCATATTTTAGAAGATGATGAATTGCCCTTAGAATTGCCCATACTTAAAAACATTAGACCCAGTGGCACGGGTGAATCACCCCTTGCCAACGCCAAAGAATGGCTGAATGTCGAATACAAAGGATTCCAAGGGAGACGGGATACCAATACCATGCCACAGCTTGCTGGTAGTTCATGGTACTTTATTGGTTATATTTTAAAGAATCATTTAGGCATGATTCCACTCAATACAGAAGAGGCTAAAAAACTTCTTGATAAATGGTTACCAGTTGATTTATACATCGGTGGAACTGAACATGCAGTAGGGCATTTGCTCTATTCCAGATTCTGGACTAAATTTTTATATGACATTGGAATACTGTCCGTTCAAGAACCTTTCAAGAAATTATTCAATCAAGGGATGATTTTAGGATCCGATCATTCCAAGATGAGTAAATCGAAAGGAAATGTTGTCAACCCCGATGAGATTATTGCTTCACATGGCGCGGATGCATTAAGACTTTATGAAATGTTCATGGGTCCTCTCGATGCAGAAAAACCGTGGTCTACAGAGTCTTTAAATGGAGCTAAGAAGTTCATTGATCGTGTATGGCGCATGTTTGAATTTGATATTACAAAAGATGAAGTGACTGATTTAAGACAGATTTATCATCAAACCATCAAGAAGGTCACAGAGGATTATGATAAACTCGCATTCAATACTGCCATCAGTCAGATGATGATTTTTGTCAATGAAGTCTACAAAAAACAAACCATTGGTAAAGAGATGGCAAGAGGATTCCTAAAACTGCTCAATCCGATTTGTCCTCACCTCACTGAAGAAATCAATAAGGAAATCTTAAAACAAAATGAAGAGTTAATATATTCGGATTGGCCAATTTATCATGAAGCTTATTTGGTTGTTGATGAAGTCGAAATGGTGGTCCAAGTCAATGGTAAGCTCCGTGCAAGATTTATGGTGTCTTTTGATGAGAATCAAGAAGTCGTCAAGGAGATTGCACTCAATCATCAAAATGTGACAAAGCATTTAGAGGGATTAACCGTGAGAAAGATTGTTGTGATTCCAAATAAACTTGTCAATATTGTCGCTAGCTAACCTTAAAGAACGTCTATTCATAGAAACGTTCTTTTTTCTTTTGATGTAAAATGAATATAACCAATAAAAAAAGATGTTTTTAAGTATATGATGTGTAAGGGGATATTATGGATCAGATGACAAGCCTGATTGAACAACTGAAAAGACGTGATTATACGTCATTCGATGCATTTTATCAACTGACTAAGAATCAGGTCTTTTATGCCATCGTTTCCATTGTAAAAGACAAATCATTAGCAGAAGACTTGATGCAAGACACATACATGAAGTTTTTGGAAAACATCAGCAATTTCAAACAGGGATCCAATGTCTTTGCCTACCTATCGAAAATCGGTAGAAACCTTGCGATTGATACGTATCATGAACGTAAAAAGATCGTTCAAGGCGATGAAGTCTTTGAAACCATCCCTTCTCCGGAAGTTGAAGAAGAACAGGATGACATCTTTAAAATGTTGGATTTGCTTAAAGATGATGAAAGAGAAATCGTAACACTTCATGTCATTAACGATTTAAAGTTCAGAGAAATCGCTGAAATGGTAAATAAACCCATTGGCACAGTCTTATGGATCTTCAATAAAGCCATCAAAAAACTAAAAGAAAGGGCAGGTGACTACCTATGAAGAAAAAAGAATTAATACAACTCATCAAAACAAAATCTGAACAGGTCGAAATCCGTGATTTTTCAAGGGAAATCATTGAAAAAGCGAAGCATTTGCCTCGAGTAGAAGTGATTGAAAAAACAAGATTTTCATTTCGCCTTAAACCTTATTATCTTGCAACAATCGGTTTAATGCTCACAGTTCTCATGATTGTTTTATTTACACCAGATACTCCAATTAATCCCATTGATCCGACACTTGAAAATATGGATGAGGTGATTGCATTTTCTACGCTTACATCCGTATCGCTCATCCAAACCCTCGATCTTGATTTAGATACTGTATCCGACAATGTCACCTTATCACACGGGAACCCACCGACTCCAAGGATGATTGAAAATCAGATTACCGACATCACCAAATATTTGGACATGATGGAAAAGCTATTTGGTAGCAATCCTGATTTTGATCTAACTTTTGAAGATCAAACGAACCCGATGTATAACAATCGCATGCGATTCAAGACCAAAGATTTGCTGGATGAAGAAGTCGAATATGCAATTGACTTCAATCAAACCAACATTGGGATCCATGATTTTATCATCGAAGGCATGGTCATCATCGGAGAATATGCATATCCCATCTACGCGAGCGGATCTTCCAATGATATCGATACACTCGAACTTGTGATCGAGCAAGAAAATGGAAATCAGATTACCATTCATTATGAAAAGATACAGGAAGTCCATGAGTTTGAGATCAAAATCTATCAAGACGACCTTTTAATTCAAGAAGTTTATTTTACCTACCAAGAACAAGGCGAAGACAAACACGCTACACTTGATTTTATTTATGGTGAAACGATAGGATCCTATACATTTTCACTGGATGTTGAAGACAATGTGAGACAGATTAGAATCACTTATGCTATTGAATCGGAAAACGAATCTGGTGAAATTGTCATTCGAATTCGTACATTACTCGGTCAAACAACCTATGTCATCTTGATTATGCCTGATGGTGGTATCCCATTCATCATCAATAGTGAAAGACGAACCCCACCCATGCATGGCAATCATCCGATGAATGATGAAAGTATCTTATTATAAAAAACACCAATAAAATGATCTATTCTAACGTATATTAGATGTACAAAGGAGGATTTACCCATGAAATCATTCAAATTCGTTTTAAGTTTCGTATTCTTATTTGCAGCAATCTTTGCAATCATCGGCTGCACAGAGGTATCTGCCAATGATACATATGTGACACTGGATATCAATCCAAGCGTCGAATTAATCGTAAACCGTCGGGATAAAGTCATTTATGCCAACGCACTCAACGAAGATGGAGAAGTTCTACTTGCTGAACTTGACTTGATTGGAATGGATGTTGAAGATGCGATTGATTTAATCATCGAAACTGCAACTCATCTCGGTTACATCGATCCAGATGCTGAAGAAACTTATGTTTCTGTCAGTGCAATCTCCAAAGATACTGCAATTGGTGATCAAGTTAGAGAACGCATTAAGGAACACATTAACAATGCTTTTGCAAAGCGCTACATGATGGGCAAAGCTCAAGACAAGGCATTCACTCCAGAATTTTTAGCAGAAGCAGAATCTTATGGTGTGACTCCAGGATTCTTATTCATGGTCAAATCAGCATTGATTGCAGATGATGAATTGTTACTTGAAGACGCTTTATTGCTCACTCCAGAAGAATTACAGGCCATCATCAAGACAGCAAAAGCAGAAATGAGAGAAGTTTCTCAAGCACTCAAAGAAGAATTCTTTGCAGCAAGAGAACTGCTATTTGATGAATATCTTCCACAGATTCAAGCACTTGAAGAAGCCATTGAACTGGGTGAAGGTGATATTGAAGCACTGACTGCTGAACTGGATGCACTCAAATTGGAATTTAAAGAAGCACTGGATGCACTGAGAACTGAGTTTCATACTGAAACAGAAGCGATTCGTGCTCAAATGAAAGAAATTCATCAAGAACGTAAAGAAATCTTCGAACCCATCATGAACCAACACATGGAAACCATGCAGGAAAGAAGAGAAGAAATGCAGGAAAAGATAGACGAATTCCAAGGTAGAAAACGCCCATAATCCCCTGATGGGTTGTTCAAAAAAGGACGAAAGCGATTGCTTTTGTCCTTTATTTTTTGTAAATCATATAGATGTATGGTGGCGTATTGTCTTGAAAAGGTAAATCGATTTTTAAGACTTTATAGTGTACGGTTGATAGAGTCTTGAGGTAGTGATTGAGTTGATCGGATTCTAATTTTCCTTGCTCGTGACCGGTATAGACCACCAGTTGGATGAATCCACCATGTTTCAACGCTTCAAGCATCGAGATGAGTGTTCTTAACGTAACATCCTTTTCAGTCGTGATGGATTTATCGCCACCCGGTAAATATCCCAAATTGAAGATGGCTGCTTGAAATGTGACCACGTAATCTTTAAAGGTTTCGTGAGAAGCATGGATCAGCGTGACATTCCGAATGTTTTCTTGTTTTAAGAGGGTTGATGTCTGATCAATCGCTCTTTTTTGGATATCAAAAGCATAGACATGCTGAACAAGTGGAGCTAAGAATAAAGTGTCATTACCATTTCCGACAGTAGCATCAATGACGATATCATCCTTCGATAGGTGATGTTTGAGTAAGAGATGTGCCGTTTCCAAGATCAGATTTTGTTTCATGATAATCTCCCTGATATAAACCAAGTTTTCTCAGTTTTTTGTCTATCTCATTGGTCACAACAAATTTTTTTCGAGTCCAATTAGGTGCAATGAGCATTGATGAAGGTGAATCTCCTGTGAGTCTATGAATGATGATATCTTTTCGAAGCCAAAGTATTTGTTCGACAGTGATATCGACATAATCTTCTAAAGATAGTAATGTCCATGGATTCTTTTTGTAGGCATATCCCATTTTGGTTTTTTCCATCAAATGGAGCATATGGATTTTGATGCCCTGTATATCCAATGTATTCAGATGCTTTACAGTTTCAATCATCATGTCTTTGGTTTCATAGGGTAACCCATTGATGATATGGACAACAACTTCAAGATTCTTTGCACGTAAACGTTTGACCGCATCATCAAAACATGCCAAATCATGGGCTCTGTTGATGAAATCTGAAGTCTCTTGATGGATGGTTTGGAGTCCAAGTTCAATTTGGACTGGCATTCTTTGATTCAAATCAGACAAATATGCAACAACATCATCAGGAAGTACATCAGGTCGTGTTGCAATTGATATCATCACGATGTTTGGATCCAATGTGATGGCTTCTTCATAAAGTGATTTGAGTCTTGAAAGTGGAGCATGTGTATTCGTATTGGCTTGAAAATAGACAATATATGCCCCATCTTCCCATTTTTGGTGCATCATGGATTTGATTTTCTGAAATTGAAGTGCAATCGGTTCAAGCTTATTGCCTGCGAAATCCCCGCTGCCCATATAAGAACAAAATGTGCAACCCCCGGTTGCAACTGTCCCATCAATATTCGGACAAGTGAATCCACCATTCAGTGCAATTTTAAACACTTTACGATTGTATTTGGATTGATAGTAGTTATTCAGTGTGTTGTAATGCTTTTCGTGATTCATTAAATTCATTGTTTTCACCAAGTTCATTCTACCACAAAAACATTATTATGATATAATAAGACACAAGGAGTTGAAGGCATGTTTAAGAGACTGGCAACGAGTATTACCAAACCCCCGTTAGCGGTTTTTTTTATCAAGGATACGTGGGTTAGGATCATTTTATATCTCTTTTTCATACCACTGATCATGACCTTGCCCATCACGGTGAGAACCATGATTAATCCCGGGATGAATCAAGCAAGATTTGAACGTATGACTGCGATTATCCGTTCGGATTTTCAGATTGAAAATACCAAAATTGAGTCAGGCAACCTATCTGTTGGATCCAATAAGACTGCAACATTTGATTTTTTTACTTTAACGATGGGCGATGTGGAACCTCACAGTCAAACGGTAACCATTTTATTTGATGAAAGTGAACTCGTCTTTCTGTTTGGTCAGTTTGAATTTGGTCGAAAAAGTTACCTTGAACTTGGATTATCTGAATTTGATTTTTCAATCGCCACATCTGCGAACAGTATGATCTTAGGGTCAGCCATCCGGTCGCTATATGATGAAATTGGAACATTTGGTCTGTCGGATATCACGCTCTCCTTCATGTACAATCTATTTGATTATGTTCTCTATGTTTTTCTAATGGCTGTCATCATGGTGTTTTTTGCACAAGAACTCGAATTTACATTTCTAGAACGTATCAAATTATCGACCTATCTCTCATCGATTTTCGGAATTTCAACATTCATTTTGGCATTATTCGGTCTTGAAGGTGCTGAAATCATCAGTATCATTCTGCTTTATCTGTTTCATTTATGGGCATATCGCAATATCCATATGGTAAGAAAGGAGCCAGAAAATTGAGTAAAGATAAATTTTCATTATTCCTCGAACAATCCAAATTTTCATCACCTGTGCTCCAACAAGCATCCCTTTCCAATGTTCATGTCCATCTAAAAGAAAAGAAATGGACATTCAACATCGTTTTATCCGAAGTCATCGGACCTGAAACGCTTTTTCCATTTATCAATAACATCAAAACTTATTTTTTAGTCTCCAAAGTGGTGTCCATGATTGATGTATCGATTCAGTTCAAATCATTGGAAGCATTCAAAAACTATGCAATGGACTATTTTGATCATGCAGTGATTGAGTTATCAAAAATTAAAGCGCGCTATTTGGTGCTTAAGAATTTTGAAGCACGATTTGAGAAGGATACTTACATCATTTCGGTTGACCAAGATAGTACATACTTGAGTGAATACTTACCTGAATTAAAGAATATTCTGAATTCATTAGGATTCCCGGTTTCTGCAAAACTGGAAGTGATACACACCTTGACTCCAACGAGCAAAATGATTGAATCCTCGATTGTAGAGCAGGAAAAAGCACTCGAACAAAAGACTGTTTATGCTAAACAAAACGTTAAAAAAGAAGATAAGAAAGTATTCACACGAAAGAGTTCACCGCAAGCGATTGCCATCAAGGAAATTCCTCTTGACAATATGAAGCTGGACCTCTATAAAAACGAAAAAGGGGATACCAATTTTCTCATTGAAGGTATTGTTTCAAAGACAGAAATCAAGCAACTGACGAACATGTCCTTACTCTCATTTGTTCTGGGAGACGATGATGATGCGATTTATGTCAAGCGATTCATCAAAAATGAAAAAGATCGATTGCTGGCAGAATCGGTGCATGACGGAGACTTGATCCAAGTCGAAGGTAAAGCCAATTTTGATACCTATTTGAAAGATGTCGTCATTTTTGCCGATGCGTTGAGCTTCGTTGAAAAGAGTAAGAAAGAAGAACGCATGGATCGTGCCAAAGAAAAACGTATCGAATTCCATGTGCATACCAAAATGTCGAACATGGATGCAGTCACCGATGCAACCGAATACATAGAACAAGCCATCAAATGGGGTCATGAAGCCATTGCGTTCACTGATCACAATGGTCTTTATGCATATCCAGAAATCTATAAAGCCTGTCAAAAGAAGGATATTAAACCGATTTATGGTGTGGAATTGGACTTTGTCGATGAAGTCAATTTCAGAATAACAACAGATACCCATCGCACACTTCTACTCAAAGATGCGAAATATGTTGTTTTTGATATTGAAACCACGGGATTATCCAACACACGTGATAAAATCATCGAAATCGGTGCGGTCAAAATTGAAGGTGGAGCCATCACAGAACGCTATCAAAGTTTAATCAATCCAGGCGAAACCTTATCCTCATTTACCACTGAACTCACCGATATTACCGATGAAATGCTTCAAAATGCCCCCACCATCGAAGAAGAACTTCCTCACTTCTTAAAGTTCATCGAGGGCTCGATTTTGGTTGCACACAATGCCTTGTTTGACATTGGTCATATAAGAGAAAATGCACGTAAACAGGATTTGTCTTTTGATGATTCGCTGGTGATTGATACCATCCAAATTGCGCGCTATTTCTACAACCAGGATATGAAAAGATTCAACTTAAAAGCTGTTGCTAAGTTCTTTAAAGTCAAACAAGAACAACACCATAGAGCAGAAGATGATGCTTATGTCACTGCACAAATTTGGTTATCGATGATGAATACACTCTTAAGTAAAAACATCAAACATTACCATGAAATCAATCAGGCCATTGATGATAAAGAAGCATGGAAGCACATTAAACCGTATCATATCAACATCCTTACTCAGAATCAAGTCGGTTACAAAAACCTATTCAAATTGATTTCAGATGCATTAACGACCCATTTCTATGGGGGTCCTAGAACATTGAAGTCTGTATTAGAAAAATATCGAGAAGGATTACTCATCGGCAGTGGTTGTGTCAACGGTAACGTGTTTGAAGCTGCACTCAATCAAAGTGATGAAGCATTGAAACAAGCCATTTCATATTATGATTACATAGAAGTTCAGCCTCCACAAGCCTACAAACATCTCAAAGAAGAACTTGGACCTTTTGCAGATGAGATCATTGAAGCCATCATCGCAAAAATCATCCGTTATGCGAAAGAACAGAATAAGATTGTCATTGCATCAGGCGATGTACACTATTTGGAAAAGAAAGATGTTTTATATCGCGAAATATACATCAGAACACCACTGGTTGGCGGAGGTATACACGAATTATCGAAATACAACGTTATGCCAGAACAGTATTTTTTAACAACGGATGAGATGCTCAAATCATTCCAGTTCCTCGATAAAGAACTGGCCTATGAGATTGTCGTTAAAAATACACACGTTCTCAATGACATGATCGAAAAGATTCAAGCATTTCCCAAGCAATTGTACTCACTTCCAGATGATGCATTTAAAGATATTTTGGGTATTGATTCCATATCCGATGAAGTGAAGCGTTTGGTATTTGACAAAATGCAACAACTTTATGGAAATGATCCTCATCTTTTAGTCGCCGAACGCGTCCAAAGAGAACTGAAAAACATCATTGAAAATGAGTTTGCTCCAAACTATTATATTTCACATCTCTTAGTCAAAAAATCGTTGGATGACGGTTACTTGGTTGGATCACGTGGTTCTGTAGGTTCATCGCTTGTTGCTACCATGCTTGATATTACGGAAGTCAATCCTTTAAAACCTCATTACAGATGCCCTAACGGAGACTTTACTGTTTTTCATTTAACCGATGAAGAAATCAACCATTATGGGCTCACCTCAGAACAAAAAGCATTTCAACCCTTCATGAAAGGTATTCAATCTGGCTACGATTTACCGACGAAAGACTGTCCCATTTGTGGTGCACGATTGATCAAAGATGGTCATGATATCCCCTTTGAGACCTTCTTAGGGTTTGATGGAGATAAAGTGCCAGATATCGATTTAAACTTCTCAGGGGACTATCAAGCGACTGCACATGCCTATGTGAGAGAACTTCTTGGAGAAGATTATACCTTTAGAGCAGGAACCATACAAACCGTTGCTGAACGCAATGCTTATGGATATGTCAAAGGTTATCTAGAAGATAAACATTTGGAAGTGAGAAATGCTCAAGTTGAAAGACTGGCTAAAAAAATCGAAGGTGTCAAACGATCTTCAGGACAGCATCCAGGGGGTATTGTGGTGGTGCCTAAATCCAAAACCATCTATGATGTTACCCCCATTCAATACCCAGCAGATGATCCAGATTCTGAGTGGAAGACGACACACTTTGACTATCACTCCTTTGAAGATAACTTGCTCAAACTGGATATCCTCGGTCATGATGACCCAACCATGATTAAATTCCTCATGGATTATGTGGCACTTCATCCCGAAGAGTTTCCCTTTGATAAAGCTCAAGACATTCCTTTAGATGATCCTGAAGTGTATCAACTCTTTTCAGGTACAGAGATCATTGGACTCAAATCCACTGATATTGATTCAGAGGTTGCATCCTATGCAATCCCTGAATTTGGAACACCATTCACAAGACAAATGCTTGTCGATACCAAACCAAAAACATTTGCTGGACTGGTTAAGATCTCTGGATTGTCTCATGGAACCGATGTTTGGTTGAAAAACGCTCAATCCCTTGTCAATGGTTCAACTCCTTACGGTAAAATCCCGTTTAATGACATCATTGCATGCCGTGACGATATCATGGTTCAACTTTCAGATCGCGGGTTATCTCCCATCAAAGCTTTTGAAATCATGGAATTCGTCCGAAAAGGAAAGCCTTCCAAGGATAAAGCAAAATGGCTCAATTATGAGCAAGAAATGAAAAAAAACAATGTACCTGACTGGTATATATGGAGTTGTAGTCAAATCAAGTACATGTTCCCTAAGGCGCATGCCACTGCATACGTCATCATGGCGATGAGAATCGCTTGGTTTAAGGTTTATAAACCGCTTCTGTTTTATAGTGGATTCTTCAGCAAACGTGCGGTTCAATTTGATTATGAAGTCATGGTTGCTGGTGCCAATGCCATTCGAAATCGTATGCAATCCATCTCTGGTGGGTTCAATATGAAGGTCAAAGATGAGAACTTGATTGTTACATTGGGTGTTGCTCTCGAAATGACGAAACGTGGGTATCATTTCTTACCCATTGATATCAATAAATCAGAAGCCACTACATTTGTCATGGAACAAAAAGGACTCAGAATGCCATTTACTGCAATTGATGGACTCGGTGAAGCGGTTGCTTATGATATTGTTCAAAAACGTCTCGAAAAACCATTTACCAGTCGTGATGATGTCAATGACAGAACACGAGTGAATAAGACTGTATTCGAGAAACTGGAATCATTTGGCGCATTCAAAGAATTAAGTGTGGAAAATCATGTGATTGAAGCGGGATTATTTGCACTTTGAAGAAAGTATTATATAATAAAATTGAATTTAAAAGAGGAGTTGAAAGTCTATGAGAAGTTCCAATCCTGTATTCAGAACACTGGAAAGAAGTGAAGCTTACGTTGGTACAGAAGCTGCGAGTTATCGTGGCATCGTTGGAAAGACGGGTTTGCTGTTGATCACAGCTGTTATTTCAGGTTATTTATTCTTATATAGTATTGCCAATGGATTGATTCCAGCTGCTTCAGTATATCCTTTACTGATTGGATCTGTGGTCATTGCTTTGATTTCTGTGATTGTTTCGACGAGAAGCATTCGTTTTGCTGCAGTTGCTGCCATCACTTATGCACTTGCTGAAGGGGTATTACTCGGTTTGATCACTGTCATTGCTGATCAATATGCACCCGGTGCTGCTTTAGCTGCTGTGGTTGCTACCGCATCCATTTTCACAGTCATGCTATTCTTATATTCCAGTAGAACCATTCGAGTTACTGAACGATTTAGAAGAATCATGTATTCTGTTCTTCTTGGATTCTTATTCTTCATCGTGATCGGATTCATCATCAATTTGGTTGCTCCAGGTTTGCTTGTATTATCCAGTCCATTGCTTCTCGGTATTTCTGCGATCTTCATCATTTATGGAGCACTCATGCTTACACTTGATTTTGACCGAGCAGAAATGATTGTAGAATCCGGTGCAGACCGTTCGTATGAATGGATGGTTGCAGTCGGTTTGATGGTCACAATCGTTTGGATTTACATTGAATTATTGAGATTTTTGATGATTCTTGCCAATAACAGACGATAATAGAAATAACTCATATAAATCAATGATCAGAAGTAGTACTTGACTTCAAATATCCGTCAAGAGAGCACAGGAGGGTGGAATCTGTGCCGGTTATGTCAACGAATTCATCTGTGAGAGGTGCTAGACACACCCGTGTGCTCGCGTTAAGAGTCTTTGAGGGCTAGAGCAATCTAGAACTAAGGTGGTACCGCGTGAATCACGTCCTTAGAGCAATCTGAGGACTTTTATTTTTATAACTCATTTAGGAGGATTAACATGATTGATACATTGAAAAAACAAGCTTTGGAAGCCATTTTAAATGCAGAATCACTCGAGCAACTCGATGAAGTGAGAGTGCGATACTTAAGCAAAAAAGGTGAAGTTTCACTACTCATGGGGAAACTGAGAGATATTCCTCAAGAAGAAAGACCTCAATTTGGTGCGCTTGTCAACTCATTGAAGGAAACAATCGAACTTGCTCTCTATCAAAAGAAACAAGGATTAGAAGATCAGGCACTCTGGGTGGCTTTGTCAAAAGAAAAGATTGATGTCACATTACCTGGTTATCAGCTCTATCAAGGTGGTGTTCATCCACTTAATCAAGTCATCGAAGATATGGAAGATTTGTTCGTTGGTCTTGGCTTTGAGGTTGCAACCGGTCCTGAACTCGAAAACGACCATTATAATTTTGAGATGATGAACTTAGATAAGGATCATCCAGCACGTGCGATGCAGGATTCTTTCTATGTCGATGAAAACTTGCTTCTAAGAACACACACATCACCTGTTCAGGCACGTACAATGCTTGAAAAGCAAGGGAAACCTTTAAGAATTATTTGTCCTGGTAAGGTATACCGAAGAGATGATGATGATCCAACCCATAGCCATCAGTTCATGCAAATTGAAGGATTGGTCATCGATGAATCCATCACATTTGCTAATTTGAAGGATTCACTCCTAACCATGGTGAAACACCTATTTGGTCCGGAAAGAATCATCCGATTAAGACCTTCTTATTTCCCATTTACGGAACCCTCTGTCGAAGTCGATGTATCCTATCAGAAAAAAGATGGCACACTCGGTTGGATTGAAATTTTAGGCGCAGGTCAAGTTCACCCCAATGTCTTAAAAATGGGTGGCTATGATCCTAAAAAGTTCAGAGGATTTGCATTTGGTGTCGGTGTTGAACGCATCACCATGTTGAAATACAAGATTGATGACATCCGTCATTTTTACACCAACGATTTGAGATTCTTAAATCAATTCAAGGGGGCAAGCAAATGAAAATTTTAGAGAGCATGCTCAAAAAATGGGTTCAAATCCCAGAAAATATTTATGAATTGACCAATCAAAAGATCATCGAAATCGATGAATTTGGTCCAGTCAATCCTGCAACCCAATTGGTTGTAGGTCATGTTTTGACCTGCATAGATCATCCCAATTCTGACCATCTTCACGTAACGACTGTTGATTTAGGTGACCGTGTTGAGCAGATTGTGTGTGGTGCACCGAATGTCGCAGCAGGTCAGTACGTCATTGTTGCACAAAACGGATCCGTATTACCCGGAAATTTCGAAATCAAAGCCACAAAAATTCGTGGCGTTGAATCCAATGGCATGATTTGTAGCTTAAAAGAACTTGGAATTGACGATAAAAACGCACCTGAAGCCCATCGAACTGGCATTTATACCTTCGATGGTGTTCGTGAAATCGGATCGTCAGGACTTGCTGCCATTCACCAAGAGGGTTGGGTGATGACACCTAAATTAACACCCAATCGCGGTGATCTTCTTTCTGTGCTCGGATTTGCATATGATCTTGCTTCAATGACCGGACAGAAAATTCATTTGCCACACATTCACATTAAAGAAGAGCATCAACATAATCCCTTTGATGTCAATATCCATACTCAAGGATGCGGAAGATATTACGCAAGACACTTTACACATGTTAAAATTCAAGAATCACCTTGGTGGTTAAAGAGTGCACTTTTGGCATGCGATATCAATCCCATCAATAATGTGGTGGATATTTCAAACTATGTCATGCTTGAATATGGTACACCTCTTCATATGTTTGATGCATCCAAGATAGGTTCGAGTCAAATTGTCATTCGAGATGCCTTTGATGGTGAAGAAGTCATTTCCTTAGACGACCAAAAACGTATCCTTCATCCGGATGATGTCGTTATCACAAACGGTAAAAACCCGATTGCCATTGCTGGAGTCATGGGTCTTGCCAATACTATGATTACTGAAGATACACATGAAGTTGTCTTGGAAGCCGCTTATTTTGAACCCAAACGCATTCAAAAGACCAGTAAACGTCTAGGATTACGCAGCGATTCATCCCTCCGTTTTGAACGTGGGATTGATGATGAACGCGTGTTGCTTGGATTGGAAAGAGCGAGTGAACTTCTGGTTGAACTCGCAGAAGCCAAAGTTTCTAAAGGTATTGCATCCAGTCTTCATCATCAAAGCGAAAATCCTATTGTTCGAGTCCACAAAAACTATTTCAATGAACAACTCGGTGTTGTCATTCCAGAACTCGAATTGATCCAAATCTTGAATGCTTATAATTATCGAATTGAATTTGAAAATGATATGATTCACATCAAAGCTCCTAGTTATCGCAAAGATATCCTGATTGAAGCAGATGTCCTTGAAGAAGTAGCTAGAATGTATGGTCTAGACCGTATACCGATGAAATCGATTGATAAACCACTTCCTGGGAAGCTTTCTTTCAAACAAAAGAGACTTAGACAAATCAGACATCACTTTGCAAATCTTGGATTGAATGAAGTCATCACATACAGCTTGTTATCCATCGATAAAGTCAATCGTTATGGCCGATTAGGTGAACCTGTATCGATTCTCATGCCTTTATCTGAAGATCGGAAAACACTGAGACAAAGTCTAGCAAACGGTTTACTTGAAAGCATTCAATATAACCAGGCAAGACAAATGAAGGATATCGCCATCTTCGAAATCGGTAATGTCTTTGCTCAAGATCTTGAAACACTTCAACTTGGTGTTGCAATGTCAGGAACATGGCAAAAATTACCTTGGAAAAAGGAAAAGATTACTGCTGATTTCTATGTGTTAAAAGGTTTAATCGAGGGTGTTTTAAATCCACTTTCAATCACACTTTCTTATGAAAACTCTTCTGATGTTGCAGCGTATCATCCTTATCGACAAGCTAAAATCAAATATCAGAATCAAGTGATCGGAACCATTGCCGAATTGCATCCGAGCGAAGTTAAAAGACTGGGTATTGAACCCACTGTCATCTGTGAAATCAACTTGGATGCTCTACTCAATACGCAACAACCGGTTGTTTTTAAACCCATTTCGAGATTCCCATCCATCTCTAGAGATTTAGCGATTGTTGTCGATGAGAAGATTACTGCAGATGAATTGATGCAACTCATCACTCAAACAGCAAAGAAAAACTTAGTCAATCTTGAGGTCTTTGATGTCTATCAAGGAGCACACATCGAGGTAGGTAAAAAGTCGATTGCTTTCTCGTTGGAATTTGGTGACAATGATAAGACATTGAGTAGTGATGATGTCGATCAATTGATGAAGAAAATTACCAACCGACTCAGTTTTTCCTATAAAGCAGTCATTCGAAACTAAAACCTGATTCGTCAGGTTTTTTGCTTCGTCAAAAATGATATTCATGTATAATAGAAATGGTGATCATATGCTAATTTATAATCTGACTCATGCAGAGTTAGTCCATTTTGTCGAAACACACAATCATAAAAAGTTCAGGGCAGATCAAATCTGGCACTGGCTCTATCAACAAAAAGTCAAAACATTTCAAGAGATGAACAATCTTCCAGAAGATTTGATTTTAGCTTTGGAGTCTACCTACCAAATTCAAGCGCTCGAACTCGTGCTCAAGCATGTCAGTCAAGACGGCACACTCAAAGCACTCTATAGTTTAAATGACGGTAACTTGATTGAAGCTGTCCTCATGAAACAACATTACGGTAACTCAATTTGTGTCACAACACAAGTGGGTTGCAACATTGGTTGTTCTTTTTGTGCCTCTGGATTATTAAAGAAAAAGCGTGATTTAAATGCAGGCGAAATCATTGCACAAATCATTGAAACTGAGCGTCTTTTAGGTGAACGTATCAGTTATGTGGTTGTTATGGGCATTGGAGAACCGTTTGATAATTATGAGAATTTGCTCAAATTTTTATCGACCATCAATCATCCTAAAGGACTCGCGATTGGTGCAAGACACATCACTGTTTCAACATCAGGTATTGTACCGAAGATCAAAGAATATGCCCATATGGGTCTTCAAGTGAATCTTGCCATCAGTTTGCATGCACCCAACAATGAAATCAGAACCAAATTGATGAAGATCAATAAGAGTTATCCCATTGAAGAAGTCATTGGTGCCATTAAGTATTATCTATCTGTAGCAAAACGCAGAGTAACAATTGAATACATCATGATTGATGGATTAAACGACATGGAAGAAGTTGCACAAGAACTTGTCCAGTTACTCAAAGGCATGAATGTCTATGTCAATCTGATACCCTACAATGAAGTCATTGAAGCAGATTATAAACGTTCCAAGTTAGAAAATCAATTAAAGTTCTACGACATACTCATGAAAAACAAAATCAATGTGACCCTTAGAAAAGAACAAGGTCACGATATCAATGCGGCATGTGGACAACTGCGTAGCCAGCATCTCTAGGAGGAACATTTGAAAAAAGCTTTTATCAAGAAAATGATCTCAAACCAATACACGATTGTCGATTTAGAGACAGGTCGTGAAATGATTGCAGGTGCTAGAGGAAAACTCCGGTACATGAGACTTGATGAAGAAAGTTCCTTCAACAAACAAACCACCAAAAAAACAAAGAAAGAGACCGTCATCTTGCAGATATCTCCAAAAGTGGGAGACCATGTCCTGTATGATGATCGTGAAGATCAAATTTTGATCACTGAGATTTTGCCAAGAAAAAATGATCTTCAGCGTCCTGATGTCGCGAATATCGATCAGGTACTCCTTGTTTTTTCAGCCATCAATCCCGATTTCTCATTCCATCTCTTGGATAAGTTTTTAGTGATTATGAATCAGGAAAGACTTACGCCTGTCCTAATCATTTCAAAAATCGATTTGATCGATGAAAGAAAATTAGAACAACTCAAAAAAGATTTACACTATTATCACGATATTGGGTATGAGATCTATTATGTCAATAGCAAACAACGGATTGGCATCGATGTCTTGAGTCATGTATTTAAAAATAAACTGACTGTCCTTGCAGGTCAAACCGGTGTCGGTAAATCGACGCTATTGAATGCGTTAATGCCTGAACTTGATCTCAAGACTCAAGAAATATCGTATGCTCTAGGACGCGGGAAGCATACAACACGGCACACAGAACTCTATTCATACAATGAGGGTTATATTGTCGATACTCCAGGCTTTTCAAAAATCGAATTTCAAATCTTTCATGCCGATGAATTAAAAGCATTCTATCCGGATTTCGTCATGCATAGTGATCACTGCAGATTCAAAGGTGATTGTATGCACTTATCAGAACCTGGTTGTGAAATCAAGCGTCGAGTTGAAACAGGTTTGATTCCCAAATCAAGATATGATATTTATCAATTATTCATCAATGAAATTAAAGAACAAAAAGAAAAATACTAAGGAGGACATCGGATGAAGATTGCCCCATCAGTCTTAACTGCAGACTTTTCGAATTTAAAGCATGAACTTCAATCGATTGAAACTGCAGATTATCTCCATTTAGACATTATGGATGGTCATTTCGTTCCTAATATCTCTTTTGGACCTGCCATTGCTAAAACCATCAGCCAATCAACACATCTGCCTTTGGACATCCATTTGATGGTTACAGATCCCATTCGTTGGGTTCAACCTTTTGCACAGTCGAATCCAGTATTCATGACCATCCATGTGGAATCGAGCGATGTAGAAAAGACACTGAAATTGATTCATGAACACAAGATTAAAGCTGGGATATCATTGAAACCGAAGACTGAAATTGAAGCCATCATCCCTTATTTGGATCAAGTTGGACTTGTGCTTGTCATGACCGTTGAACCCGGTTTTGGGGGTCAAGGATTCATGGATTCGATGCTTGTCAAAGTTGAAAGACTTGTTCAAATCAGAAAACAAAAAAATCTGGATTTCCAGATAGAAGTCGATGGCGGTATCAATTTAGAAACCATCAAACGCTGCAAAGAAAGTGGTGTGGACATTGCAGTCGCTGGAAGTTATCTTTTCAATATGTCTGATCGGAAAAAAGGGATTGAATCTTTAAAATGAGAGTCTTAGTCGTTACGTATCCCACACCCAAAGACATTCGAAAATTCTTCCCATTACAACCCAATGATTACATCATTGCAGTTGATCAAGCAGTCATGGCACTGTATAAGCAACGCATCAAAATTGACTTAGCCGTCGGTGATTTTGACTCTTTAACCAATCATAGCATGCTCTCACAACTGAATGTCATCAGACTGAACCCGGTTAAGGATGTCACAGATACCCATCAAGCTCTCGTTGAAGCATCTAAGATTGATTATGATGAACTCTATATGATTGGTGGGATTGGCGGAGAGCGCATTGAGCATTTCATGGTGCATCAAATGTTTTTCTCTGAGTTTCCAAAATTGATCATCAAAGATGAGCATTCAACCCTTTATGTGATTGAAAGTGGACTCCACGAAATCGTGACAAGTGACTATGTATCATTTTTTGCTTATCCGAAAGGTGTTTTATCCTTATCAGGATTCAAGTATGATTTAACCAAGTACAGGCTATCGACTTATGATCCATTATGCATCTCCAATGAAGTAAATGGAAAAGGTTTAGTTCATGTCCATGAAGGCAAAATCATGGTGGTCATCTCAAAACGAAGTGCAGAATAAAAAAATAAAAGGCGTTGGCCTTTTTATTTTTAAACGCGTTCTAGATTGTTTTTCTTCAAAGCACGAGCGGAAACTTTAACTCTAATCACGTTTCCATTTTCATCCTTGATCCGTACGGATTGTAAGTTGCTCTTCCACATACGGCGAGTCGCGTTTAGCGCGTGACTGCGTTTGTTACCAAAAACTGTCTTTTTACCTGTTACGTAGCATTCAGCCATCATTCTCACTCCTAACTGCACAACCTAATTTAACATAAAAAAATGGAAAATGCAACCACTATACGAATAAATCATGAAAAGAAAATGACAAACTGTAACAATCGTGAAGACAACGGAAGAGGATTGAAGTATTTCGTAGAAATATGATATAATACAGGTGAATATTAAACTTATTTAATGATAGTTGCAATATCAAATCTTTCATGCTATACTGTAAAAGTGCTAAAATGGAATGACCCCAAACCTTAAATATTTCTAAAAAACAAATAACCTATAGTGAATAAATCATTCAGGGAGGATCATGTATGGCAAACCAAACAGTCAGTGGAACTCTATTTAAAAAAATGGTAACAAATGGCGCAGTTAATCTTAAAAATAATCATAAAGAAATCGATCACTTAAACGTATTCCCGGTCCCAGATGGAGATACCGGAACCAACATGCAAATGACCATGATGGCAGGCATTAAAGAAGTTAACAATCTAGAATCACAATCGATTGTTGATATTTCAAAAATTTTATCCAGAGGTTTACTCATGGGTGCCAGAGGTAATTCTGGAGTTATCTTATCGCAATTCTTCCGCGGTGTCTATTCAGAAATCGCGAAAATCAATAATGGATCAGCAACCATTCAAGAATTCATTCAAGCTTTGGTGGGTGGCTATCAGATGGCATATCGTGCTGTCATGGATCCCGTTGAAGGAACCATCCTCACAGTGGTGAGAGAATCCGCTGAAAAAGTGGTTCGTGAATCTTCGAAGCTTCATAGCGTTGAAGAAGTCTTAAAGATTTATCTTGATCAAGCCAATGAAACATTACAGAAGACTCCAGAACTTCTACCCGTTTTGAAAGAAGCAGGTGTTGTCGATTCCGGTGGTGCAGGTTTCATTAAGATCATCGAAGGCTGGATGATGGCACTTGAAGGAAAAATGCTTAACGAAGCAGAAGCCAATTTCCAACCCCAACAAAGAGAACATTATCATGGTGCTGAAAATTTAGGCGCTGTCGATATTAAGTATGGCTATTGTACCGAATTTATTGTTAAACTTCACAAACCAGAAAAATTCAATGAGAACTTCATGAAGGATCCACTCAATCAAATGGGGGATTCACTCGTGGTGGTCACAGATGATGATCTTCTCAAAGTTCACGTTCATACCAACCAGCCAGGGG
>JANJXB010000102.1 GCA_024709245.1 Acholeplasmataceae bacterium
CATCAATATCATGCAAGGATTCTATTTTTCGAAGCCATTATCTGCGGAATCACTACGTGGGTACATCGGAACTGAAGGCTGGAAACATATCTGACATTTTTGTTAAAAAAAAGTAAACAAAAGTGTTGACAAGGCTATTAATTAAGAATATAATGACGGTGTATCGAGCTTTCGGTACCCAAATGTAAAAGGCAAACTTAGGGAAACTTAAGGACGCAAAGCTAAAGGGCCTGTTAATGGTAGCCAGTTGTCATTTCTCAATGACGCTGGCTTTTATTTATTACAAAGTCATGACTCTAAAGGGAAAAATCCATGAAAAGGAGTGACCAAGATGAGATTATCAACAGTTCTCGGGATTAGAAAACGTCGAATCAGAAATAGAATCTTCACCCTCGGCTTCATCATCACCGGCATGTTATCGATCGCATTCGCAGTGGTTACCTTCTATGGACAAAATGCAGGGAACTTCATCATGACAGTTGACCCATCACTTCAGATTCGTGGCATATCAATTGCCGAATCGAGAGATTCTGATGTTCAAAACAACAGACTGATGAGTGATCCGATTCAAGAAGCTCGAGCAGTAACATACAGCTGGCTCAAGATTGATGAAGTTATGGCAACGGACGGTAATTTTGTAGATGTCGATCATGAATACATCGCATACACATTCTACTTAAGAAATAGTGGAACAGAGACAGTGGATTTATCGTATTACTTCAGAATCGAAGATGAGTATAAAGATGTATCATCTGCCATTCGAATCCTAGTGATTGATAAAGGTGTACAAACACTCTATATGCAACAAGATGAAGTTGAAACAACTTACCCAGGCATATTACCGACAGTTAAGTACTTTCAACCGACAAAGCAAATCATCAGAGAAGTCATCTATAATTTTAGACCAGGAGATGAAAGACAATTTAGTGTCATCATATGGCTTGAAGGTTATGATCCAGACACCAATGATGAAATCCTGGGTGGCATGATCAGAATGCTGATGAACTTCTCAATCATTACCAAGTAAATGGTGCATGATGAGAACGCTTAGAAAGATTTACATTTCCGTTCTGTCCATCATCATCACTGCGATTGTCATGATTACAACAGTGTTTGCACTGATAGAGTATTTGAACAGTGAAATCACAGGATTTACATTCAGTGCCACTTCAGGAGATGAGTTCCAAATTTCAGTGGACGGAATCAATTTCTACCAGAGTTTACCTGAAGAAGAGATTCGAGCAATCATTAGAGAAACAAGATTGATTGACATTACCAGTATGGATGGCATCAATTTCAGAACCGGTGGTTACCGCGAAGAAAGGGATGCAATACCGAATGAGGATTACATATCATTTGATTTGTGGATGAGATCGACTGAACGAGAAAAAGAAGTATTCCTCATCAACAATATCAGCAAAGACATCTCATTCAATGAAACAGGTATTGGAACCTACGTTGTATCAAGAGGTGCACCTTGGATCGCAAGACATACCTTCTTGAATGGACCTGAAGTAACAGATGTGGTTGAAAAGGGAAGTTTCGGAATCTATCATTCAAGTGAAGCCATCAGAATTGCAATTATTGAACTGAATGATGACTTGAATGCACTTGATGTAAGACCTGAAGACGAGCTCAAACGATTCATCTATGATCCTTCAGAAAATCCAGAAAGAGGATTTGGTGCAACATTTGGTGCTTATAGTTACTTCTTCCAGATGGCAAACTATTACATGTTTCCACCCGCAGAAAGACCATTGACAAGTTATCGACTCAGTGAACTTGATCCAAATGATCCTTACCAAGCACTTGACAATGAATCATGGGTAGCAACACTACAGGAAACAACCGTCGTAGACGAAGAAGGTAAGACATTTTATCAAGCAAAGATTAGAATCAATGTATGGATTGAAGGTTGGGATGCAGATACATTTGATGCTCTTGATCAAGACATCGTCAAGATTCAGTTACAGTTCAAAATCGTGAACAAAGCTTAACCAAGGATTAACTTAACGAAAGTTAATGAAAATAAAAAAAAGATAAAAAAATAGGAGACTAGAAAATGAACAAAATCGCAAGAAAATTAGTATTATCAGTATTGACGGTTGTCCTCACCGTAATCGCACTCGGTACGACGACATTTGCATGGTTTACCCTGACGAATACCTCTGTTGTTCAACCATTCCAAGCACAGATCGTATCCGACACCGGTATCGAAATTGCCCTTGACAATCCACTTGCAACCATTCCAAGTGAATTAAACTGGGTTACAACTTTGACAACAACAGCATTGAACGATTATATCAGCTCAACCTATAGCGGAAACTTCAAGTTCAATCATGTGACAACAGCAAACGCAGTTACTTTTGAAACACTCGGTGTTTCATCCATGACACCTGCAACAGGTGGTTGGTTAGAAATTCCTCTTCATTTCAGATCGAACACTGCAGAACAGATTCAATGGAGTGCAGTCACTTTGACTTCAACAGCAGCAAACTGGCCAACCGATGTTACGTTCACTTATGTTGACAACGTCGTTTATAACCCTGCACAACCCATTTCAATTGATGCATCTAACGCAATGAGAATTGCAATCATCGGTGACCTTGATCTTCAACCAGGTAACGTTGTTGCTTATGAAAAACCAGCAACTGCAACTAATATCGTATTAGGTACTGGTGGTGATCTATCTGATGGTGTCGGTGCAGGTCTTGGTGATGCAGGCGCAATGAACTACTACTACAGAAAGAATAACACATTGCCATTTGGAGCAGACACAGTTGTAACACTTTCAACCATGACTTCACTTTCCAATAATCCAATCTTGGATATGGGTGATGGCGTTGCAGCAGAAGCAGGCGCAGCTTATTATGGTCAAATCATGATCCGCATTTGGTTAGAAGGTTGGGATGCAAACTCATTTAACTCAGTATTAAACAGAGTTATTAATGCATCATTCACATTTATTGGTGTATAATAGCATTATAAAGTCAATTTCTTCTAGTCTGGTAAGTGCACTTCACAAGAGTGCACTTACCATCCATCTTTGATCAATTGACATACACAGGGGTAGTTATGAATAATCAGTTAAAGTGGGTCAAAAAAGTTTCCAAAATTGTTTTGAATGTTTTGTTTTATTCTGTGATTGTATCTTTGGTTCTTTTCTCTATTGCCAATATGCAATTGAAGGAAAAAAATGATATTGCAAACATTTTTGGTAATGGTTTTGTTTCAGTCATCACCGACTCAATGGATGGCGATGAACCAGATTCATTTACCATTGATGATCTGCTTTTTGTAAAAGTTTTGGATGATCAGTCAAGAAGTGAATTGGAAATTGGTGATATCATCACTTACTACGATTTTCAAATTGACGGTTTACCTGGCCAACCCGCTGGATTCATCACACACCGTATTATTGATATTTTCGAATTGGATGATGAAGTCTTTTTTGTCACGCAAGGTGATAAGTTTGGAGCACTTCCAGATGATCCCATTCATATATCTGAAGCCATTGCTGTATATCAGTCCAAATGGCAAAACGCAGGCACTGCACTGAAATATTTGCAGACACCACAAGGGTTTGCACTGGTTGTTATTTTGCCAGTAGCCTTATTACTCATTTTTGAAGGTGTCATGTTGACCAGAAATATCCTAGCTGTCAATCGTGAAAAAATGAATGAGCAGCTTAAAGAACAGAAAGAACAAGCACAGTTAAATCTGGAATCTGAAAAGGAAAAAATTAGACAACAAATACTTGAAGAATTGAAGAAACAACAAGATACAAAACAATAACCTAATCGTGTAAACATTCGGAAGAGGAACATATGGTAGAGTTTGCTCGTTACTATATCGATCTCATTAGAGGGTTTTTTGCAAATATCGGTGAATTTTTCAGAAAGATCTTTGAAGCATTTGCCGATTTGTTATTTAATGGGACCGTTCGTTTTTTTGAAAATTTCATCGCAGCAAGCTTAAACTTTACATTACTGGATTGGGTAATGGCTTTTGTCGTTTTAATGATTAACTTATCCTTTTTTGTTTTCATCGGTTTGAAGATCTATCAAATCACAAGACGTTATGTAAAATTTGCCAAAACAGAATATGAAAAAGACGAATTATTGGAAGAAGTTGCGTTCTTAAACCAGAAGACTGTTGAACTGATCGATGAAAAAAACAAGATCTTAGCGCTTAAAGTTTCTAATCTTGGACTTACACCTGGTCAAGGTGGTCAAGGTATGTCGGATCAACAAGAGACCGATAAAAATAAAAAAGACGAGTATACCGGTCCCTCTCGATTTGTTAAACTGCTTCAAGTGGATAAAGAGTATGAAAATACCGTCACATCCATTCGCATGAAGGATGAGGACATGATCAACTTGAATGAATTGGTCAAGCGATTCATCAACTTCTCTGCTTCAAAACTCGGATTATTCTATGATAGAAAAATCATTTCTGCATTCTTTGCAGGGATGGCAGCTTCAAAAACCATGATTCTTGAAGGTATCTCTGGTACCGGTAAAACATCACTACCTTATGCGATGGGTAAATTCTTTGGAAATGACTCAGACATCATCGCAGTTCAACCTTCATGGCGTGACAGAGCCGAAATGCTTGGATATTTAAATGAATTCACGAAGAAATTCAATGAAACAGACTTTTTAAAGGCTGTTTATCGTACCACCTTTCGCGATGACATATGCATCATCGTCCTCGATGAAATGAACTTGGCACGTGTTGAATATTACTTTGCAGAGTTATTGTCTTTACTCGAAATGCCAGATCCTGATGCTTGGTTGATTGATATTGTTCCTGATAACCAACCAGGAGATCCTAAACATTTGATTAACGGTAAAATTCTATTACCACAAAACGTATGGTTCATCGGTACAGCCAACAAAGATGACTCTACATTCACGATTACTGACAAGGTCTATGACCGTGCAACACCGATTGAAATCAATGCGAAGGCTGCATACATTGATGCTCCACAAACTGATGGTATTACCATGAGTTATGAATACATGGCTGATTTATTTAGAAACGCAAGTAAAGATCATGCCATGAGTTTGAAAGCACTTGAAAACCTTGAGAAACTTGATAGTTTCATCACCAAGAACTTAAAAGTCACATTTGGTAACCGTATCATGAAACAAATCAGAGCATTTGTTCCTGTCTACGTTGCATGTGGTGGTTCTGAATATGAAGCACTCGATTACATGGTTGCAAGAAAGATTCTAAGAAAATTTGAAAGTTTGAACTTACCATTCCTTCAAAACGAAATTAACGATCTCTCTGTTTTACTCGATCGTTTGTTTGGTAAGAACGTAATGGCTGAATGTCAAGCTTTCCTAAACAACATCAAGAAGATGTTCTAACTGAGGTAGTTCAATGAAGAAAATCAGTGACTTAAGAAAATTTCATGAAGAGCTTAATACAGTGTATTATGAACTCGAAAAAGACCATGAGTTTCCGAATCACTTTTATCAAGCATTGCTATCTGGTGAAAATTCTGTCTATCAAAAAAGTATATCAGAAATCAAGACATTTCATGAAGAATGGATCGGAACAATTGAATCTTATTTCAATAGCTTAGACAAAATTACGAAAGATCCTAAGTCAGGACTCAAGTACTTACAAGAAGTTGAAGCCATAGAAAAAGCAAAGAAAGTTAACTCAGATTCCATTAGACATCTAGCTTCCCATACGCATCTGATTAAGGAAGTTAAGCATGGTGATGTCATACCCAAAAAGATTCTGACCACTCAGGCAGAAATTAATTATGCAATATACGAAAACCGCTTTGTAATGACCTTAATCAATCGTTTGTTTGACTTCGTTAATCAGCGTTATGAGTTGGTCAAAGCCAATGTGGATTCTTATAATAATAAATACTTTAACTTCAAATCTGAATTCGATATTCGCGAGTCTCACATTGATTTTGAAATCAACATGAAGATCAAAGAAGACTTGGAAAATGAGTCCATCAACCGTCAAAGTCATGAACTTCTCAGACGTATCGAATTCCTATTGAAGAAAGTCAATGGTCTTAAGTCCTCAGTTTTCATGGAAACACTCAAGAATGCAAAACCCATCATTCCTCCCATCATGAAGACACAAATCATTACCAAGAACGTAGATTACAAGAATTGCTACAATTTATGGTTATTCTTAGATAAATATAACACGCTCAATTTTGATTTAAACATCCTTGAACAGAATCTGACATTTGATCGATATTACATGAGAAATATCTATCAAACCGTGCTCACTGCATTTACCACAGTCTATGGTAATCAAAAGGCACTTGAAGATCATTATCAGTACATTGATGTCCAAGAGTACAAGAAGAAAAGTCCGAAAGTCATTAAAAAGACTTTGGATGAATTGATGAGTTCTGCAGATCCTTTTGTTTTAGAAAATACACAGATCAATCAGTACTTTCTTGACCAAAACAAACAAGTCTTTAAAGAACGACTTGATAAGGCACTTGAAGAGTCATCCTCTTATGATATTGCATTACGTAAGGCAATGCGTGAAACCATTCAGATCACCAATGCTCTTTTCCAGGATTTCTTCGAGCTTGGTGAAGAAGATGAGTCTGAGGAAAGTTTCTTCCAGCGCATGGTGAAAAGTGATCTGGAAGATGAACTCACCAAAGCAAAGGATAAAGCAAGAATTGCACGTGTCATTCGTGAAACCAAGGAAGTCGATTACAACAGTGCCATTCGTTTAGAGAAAAGAATGCTCAAGGAAATCGAGCGTATCGATAAAGAAATCATCAAACAAACCAAACGTAAGAACATGGAACTTGCGAAAAAAATGGCCATTGAAGAGCGGATTCGACTTGAACGTGAAAGTTTAGATTCTAATCAACAGGCACTGACTGAATATTTGGAATTTGTAAGTAACACCAAACAATTGCTTGCAGACGAACACCGTGAAGTTCAGGAAAAGATTAAAGAAAAAGCGAAACTCATCAAAGAAGAAGAAAAACGCATCATTGAACTTGAAAAAAAGAAAGCTAGAGAACAATATGTGGCTTCAATGAAGCGACTGAAAGAAAAGCAAAAAAGAGATAAAATAAAGGCTCAGGCACTCATGAAGAAGCAAATGGATGCAGAGAAAAAGCGCTTAATCTCTGAAACCAAGAAGCTAGAACAGCAATCTAAAGAGCGCATCAGAGCTGAGAAACAGAAAATCAATGCAGAGATGAATAAAAATTTACCTGTAGAGGAATAAGCAAAGGAAGAGGTTCAACTGTGAAAAAAACATTTACAATCGTCATTACTTCAGTTGCACTTCTCATTCTCGTGTTCTCGATTGTCATCATGTTCATGGGATCAAGAGCCATCCAAAAAAATGAACCACTTTATGTCTTTGGATATTCGTTTACTGTGGTTGCACCGACAGGATCCATGATTGGAGATCAACCAGATTCACTGGACAACTATGATATCGCCATCATTCGAAAAGGTGATTTTGATGAAATTGAAATCGGAATGGTTATTGTATTCCAAGCTGAATTAGGCGCTAATGAAAAAGTGTTAGTGATTCATAGAGTGGTTGGACTGCATCCTGAGGGTGGATATGAAACCAAAGGAGACAATAATCCTTCAGTCGATCAAGAGCCTGTTACAGAGGAAAACTTTCAAGGAATATACGTCAGTAAGATCACATTTTTAAGACCTCTTTCACAACTCGCAGCCAATGGTAAGAATATCATTTTCCTGGTCTTGATCCTCGTTTTGGCTATCCTTCTGATCAGTGAAATCATGAACATCATCAAGCACATCAACGATTCAAAACATGAGGAATTGGTGAAGAAAAATGAAGCAGAAATTGAAGCATTGAAAGCACTGGAAAAAGAAAAGCTTTATCAAGAAATACTCAAAGAAGAACAAGAAAAAATGAATCAAAAAACACAGTAATTATATTGACGAATCTCGGATTTGAGAGTATAATGAAACTGTGGATATATATTATAAATAATATATGTTTTCTACTTGGCAAACCTGGAGAAATCCAGCGACGCAAAGCTATAGGGCCTAAACATGGTAGCCAGTTGCTCTCGAGAGAGATCAGTCTGGCTTTTTCATTTTTTTGGCTTTTATGAAGTAAAAAATCAAGTTCATCCAAATGAATCGGATCCCAATTCTCGTGGATCAAAAAGTTGGCAAACCTGGAGAAATCCAGCGACGCAAAGCTATAGGGCCTATAATAAGGTAGCCAGTTGCATCTCGAAAGAGATTCATCTGGCTTTTTGTTTTTAATGAAAGTCTAAATTGAACTGAATCTGTTTAACAATATAGGCAAACCTGGGGAAACCCAGCGACGCAAAGCTATAGGGCCTTTATAAGGTAGCCAGTTGCATCTCGAAAGAGATTCATCTGGCTTTTTGTTTTCAATAACACTTAAAAAGGAGGACCTGCAATGAAACAAGTCATCACATCACTCGTCATGTTCATCGCTTCATTCATTTTGCTGATTGGCGTTGTTTTTGCATGGTTCACCGTTTCAAATGAAAACAGTATTCAGCCCATCAGTAATTCAGTAATCAGTAGAGAAGTCAATCTTGGTGTCGAATATGGTATCAATGGTGGATCATACTATTCTTTCAATGACCCTGCAGATATCAATGCTTATTTGAACAACATGTTGCCAGGTGATTTTATCAATATCCGTGTCACTGCAGAAAACTCGAATGCAATAGGAGCAGAAGATGTAACCATCGATATCATGCTTAGAAACATCCGTGCCACTGAGACAGATATTCCTTATAATTTAACGGATTTCTTCACAATATATCAAGGGATAATTACAGTCACATGGTATGATAGTCTTGAAGACTATGTCAATAACATACCTCTTCAATCCCAAAACATCAACTTAACACAATATGATTTAAATCTGATTGACTATGAAGGAAGAGATCTTGAAATCAATCGACTTTCGAATCTATTCAATAGAGAGATGGTTGGAGAAGAATTGGTGATTGAAAACAACATCGATATCTTGAATACAACCTTCAGTTCAGGCCAAATCATTGTGATCGAGTTTTCAATTGGCTTTGACCCTTATACACCAGACCAAGGTGCTGGATTCCAAGATGGAGAACTGCTCATTGATGGTTTGTATACATACTTTGGAGATGAAGAATAAAAAAATCAACCAGGTGATTCGATGAATTTAAGAACACGATACAGACTCACTGTACTCACATTATCATTAATCTTACTTTCATTACTCGGAACCGTGTCTTATGCATGGTTTGTTTTGGTTAATCGGACAGATTCTTTCATCGTAACAGCTGCGAAAGTTGATGTTGATTATGACATATATCTGAATAACGTTGTTGTCCATCCTGAGTTTTTCATCTTCAATTCGGGATCTTCAGTGACCAAATCGGGGGTCTTTTATATCGACGTCTCTGATGTTGATGCTGAAGATTTTATAACCAACTTAAGAATTGATATTCGTATCAACAGCACAGTGGATACTTATGTGAGAGTATCAATTCTCGATTCTTTAACGCTTGCAACCATCGATTTTGAAGGAAATCGTGGTGAAGTTGCAATCGTCGATCAGCCTATTGATTATGCTATCTCTCGAAGATGGACAGTCAATGATGTATGGTATGATGATCTCTATGATGCAGAAATTGCATTAGGTGGAATCACTTCAACCGATGTTGTTGTAAAATACGAGGATTGGTATAATAATTCACTCAATGATGGTTTTTATTATTACCCACAAAAAATTGAAAGAGACATGAACTCAGTTCAACTGACATTACCTTTCATTGAAGAATATGATGGTTTGACTTTTAAGACAAAGTCTGTTGGTTATTCGCTTCAACTCGCGATTTTAGTGGAAGCGATTCAAGCAGGAAATAATGCACCTGTTTATAATTGGTTGTTACCCACGCCACCTTGGGGAGGTGTCTGGTAATGTTAAAATTCATGAAAAAATTGACAATAGCTGTCTTCTTGTTGACTGCTTCATTCTTTCTTGGATATCAAATCCTTCATTTAGAATTTGATTCCATCGCACAGGATTTTGGTAATTTTGATGATCATTCCTATGAAGAATTACCGAATCTGACGCTTCCTGAAGACACCTACATTTCTTATACATCATTTAGAAATGATATCGCACCCAACTCAGCAAGCATACTTGCGATTAATCCATCAACATGGGATAAAATCATTCGTATTGATACAGCAGAAGAACTGTATCGCTTTTCCATAGATGTCAGCTATAACTTGAAGTATACGACCTTTGAAACCAAATTGACCCAGCCAGCGATTGCTGTTCTTTTAAGTTTACATTATACCCTAGGCAGTGATATTGACTATTCTGTCATGAAATCCAAACAGTTTAATCCCATTGGATATGATTTCGTGATTGAAGGTATTCCTTATGCTCAATCATTCACTGGTATTTTTGATGGTAATGGGTTTGAGATCAAAAATCTTTATTTCTCAGGATATGACAAACTCGTTGAAATCTTATACCCAGGTACGGATATTGAGACAGAAGTAGCATATACCGAGTATTATTCGATGTTTGCATACAATGAAGGAACTATTCAAAACTTTGGATTGATCAATCCTACCTTTGAATTCACCTTTGAAAGTAGTGAATTGTATAAGACTTCATCCATTGTAGGCTACAATGGCACTTCTGGAGATGTAAACCATGTTTATACGATCGATACACGTACATCTGCACTCACTGCAGGTGTGCGCATGGTTGCTACCGGGGGTCAAGCTGCAGGCATTCTTTTTGATAATCATGGAGTATTTAATAATGCGTATTATG
>JANJXB010000043.1 GCA_024709245.1 Acholeplasmataceae bacterium
CATCCGTGAATCCATGGAAAAGCAAATGCGCGCTGAACGTGAAAAGCGTCAGACCATCTTAATTGCTGAAGGGGAAAAGAGAGCTGAAATCTTAAGAGCTGAAGGGGATGCAGAAGCACTTTTACTGAGAGCTGAAGCAAACAAGAGAGAAAAAATCCTCCAGGCTGAAGGGGAAGCTGAATACATCAGAAAGATTAAGGAAGCTGAAGCACTCGGTATCACATTGATTAAAGATGCTGCTGCTGACCAAGCTGTTCTTACACTCAAATCACTCGATGCACTCGCACTGGTTGCTAATGGTCAAGCTGTCAAGATGGTTGTTCCAACCAATATTACTGATCTTGCTTCCACAGTGATGATGGCTGCAGAGTTTGCAAAAGAAAATCCAAAGAAATAGTACACATCAAAAGGGCGATTCCAAATGGAACCGCCCTTCGTTTATTTAATCGTTTTTTTAATGAGTGTGAGATGCTTCTGTTCACGACCTATTTGATACGCTTGACTGACCAGTGCACTGGCTTCAGCGATTCCTTTATCTCGAACATAAAGCATTGCAATTGGGTCTCCAATTTGAACTGGATCTCCAATCTTCTTCAGCAAGTCGATGCCAACATCTAAATATATAGAATCCTCTTTGGTTTCTCTACCGGCACCCAGTCGCATTGCTGCTTTACCAATTTCAAGTGCATTGATGTCAGTGACATATCCGTTAGCCTTCGCAAAGATTGGAATCAAATGTTTCGATAATAATGTCTCAGGCTTCGCCATGGCTTTTGTATCTCCACCTTGCGCTTTGACAAGTTCAAGGAATTTCGCATAGGCTTTACCATTGTTTAATGCTTCATGAAGCCGTTTTTTGGCTACATCGAAATTGGTTTCAAGTAATGCATCCAGGAGTAAATGGGCTCCGATTTCAACTGTAACATCCACTAAATCCTTGGGTCCTCTACCGTGTAAGGTTTCAATAGCTTCAAATACTTCAAGTCCATTTCCAATCTTATGTCCCAGAGGTTCATCCATTCCTGTCAAGATCGCAGTCATCTTCTTGCCTGCAAGACGTCCAATTGAAACCATCAATTCTGCAAGTTTGATGGCTTCACTTTCAGTTTTCATAAATGCTCCATGTCCAACTTTGACATCAAGAACGATGGCATCTGCACCACTGGCAAGCTTTTTAGACATGATGGACGATGCAATCAGTGGAATCACATCAACGGTTGCTGTCACATCGCGGAGTGCATATAACTTTTTGTCTGCAGGAGCGACATCTCCGCTTTGACCGACAATGGCAATTCCAATCTCATTGACTTGACGTATAAAATCTTCTATCTTAAGGACAACTTGATAACCCGGAATACTTTCGAGCTTGTCAATCGTACCCCCTGTATGACCTAATCCACGACCACTCATTTTGGCAAATTTGACACCTAAACTTGCGAGTAAAGGACCTAAAATTAAGGTGACTTTGTCTCCTACGCCACCTGTAGAATGTTTATCAACCTTGATGCCTGGGATAGAAGATAAATCAATGGAGTCTCCTGAATCTCTCATGGCAAGTGCAAGATATGTTGCTTCTTCATCATTCATTTTTTGAAAATAAGTTGCCATTAAAAAAGCACTCATTTGATAGTCTGGAATATGTCCTTGGGTATAGGAATGAATGAGAAAATCGATTTCTTCTTTGGACAACGCCATACCGTCTCTTTTCTTAGCAATGATGTCAATGATGTGCATATGATCACGTCTCCTTCTAGATTATTTTATCATATATGATAAGGTTAAGATATCAAACTGTGTTATAATCATACTTGATGAAATGAGGATTGTCAATGATTTTAGCCATCGTCCGACACGGACAGACTTCTTATAATGCAGGCGGCCTTGTCCAAGGACGCATCAATATCCCTTTAAATGATCAAGGCAGAAAACAAGCGAAAGAACTCGGTGAGCAACTGAGAATTCAAGGTGAACACTTTGATTTGATCGCTTCTTCTCCTTTATCTCGAGCCCTCGAAACAGCATCCATCATCTCAAATGAACTCGGAATGAATCACCCAATTTATGTGGATCATCATTTTGTTGAACGTGATTTTGCTTCTCTTGATGGCACTTCGGTAGAAACCGCAATGCCACTGGTGAGAATTAAAAATTATCAATTTGAAGGGTACGAACATGATGCCATGATGGTGAATCGAATCCATCGTGCAGTGCTCAATTTCTACAAGATTCATGGTGACAAGCGTGTATTACTAGTCGCACATTCGCATGTGATCAAGGCATTGATGATTCATATCAATCCTGAAAAGTACTCATTTTCAGATCTCATCAGACATGTGGATATCATATATTTTGAAATCACAAAGAATCAAATGAGAGTAATCTCACCAAAATAAAAAGGCCGAAGCCTTTTTTTTATAAATCTTTCGTTTCAAGTGGACCATTGATGATTTTAAGCATCATATCTGCAATTTCAGTGGTTGTTTTCGTCTTGACTGACTCGTAGGTAACAACAGGATGAACAACCACTTCAATCCGAGTTGAACGCCATGGTGCACGACGCTTGATCTCTGTTGAACCTTTGATTGAAACCGGTAATAAATCAGCTCCAGCTTTCATCGCCACACGATATGCACCAGCACGCATTTGAACCATCTTGAGATCATCTCTATCTTTGATACCACCTTCAGGGAAGATGGTCATCGCCATGCCTTCTTTCACAACTTTGATGGCATCAACCATGGCTCTTGCTGTATTTCGATCTGATGATCTATCAATTGGAAATGCTCCTAAATATTTTAACCATAAACCAATTAAAGGAGCCTTATAAACACTCATTTTTGGTGTGAATGTCGTCGGTCTTTTCATGAATGCGAAAACAATAAATGCATCTGCATAGGATTTATGATTGGCGTAAATGGTTAATGTACCCGCTTTAGGAATGTTTTCTTCTCCAATCACACGGATTTTAAGTCTCATGAAAAAGCGAACTAACCATTGAGATGTGCTTCGCGTTAAAAAGTATTTGTATCGATTGTTGATTTTTGTAAACTTCATGATTGGAAAATTGAGGAGTACAAAAATGACTGTTAAGATAAAGGATACAAGCATTCCTGTAACAACCCATAATGGAATAAAATAGAGATTCTCAACAAGGG
>JANJXB010000051.1 GCA_024709245.1 Acholeplasmataceae bacterium
ATACCAGCACTGTATCCGATGTTACAGTCGTTTCTTTACCATCGAGCAAGTATGTGACTTGATTGCCACTGACTGATTTCACTTCAGCATTGACATAAATTTCGATGCCTTCGCGCTTCAGTAACTTCTGGTATGTATTTCTGATGTCATCATCCATCATGGGCAAGATGCCATCTAATTTTTCAATGATGGTCACTTTGGATCCAAGCGATGAGAAGATAGTTGCGAATTCACATCCGATGACCCCACCACCAATGATGACCAAATGTTTTGGAGCATCTTTGATTTGCAAGAGTTCACGAGATGTCACAGCAATCTTTTGTTCATAAGCTTCTTTAAGTCCTGGAATCGGTGGAATAATGGGTGAAGCACCTGTAGCAATAATCAAGTTCTTCGTCTCATAGGTTTCGCCATTGACTTCAACTTTGTTCTTTGATAAAACCTTACCGAAACCATTGATGACTTCAACACCATTTTTCTTGAGTAGTCCAGAGACACCTGTTGTTAATCTTTTGACAACAGAATCTTTTCTCTTTAACATCAATGACCAATCGAAGGAGACTTCACCACCTAAAACGACACCATATTCAGCGGCGTGTAAAATGGTTTTATAAACTTTGGCATTTTTAAGTAAAGCCTTGGTTGGAATACATCCATGATTTAAACAGATGCCACCAACAACTTCTTTTTCAATCAGTGCAACCTTAGCGCCGAGTTGTGCCGCTTTAATCGCTGCCACATAACCGCCGGGTCCACCGCCTAAAACGATGATATCAAATGTCTTCATCAAATCACCTCAACTCAATAGTAACATCATTGGGTCATTTAATAAAGCCTTAATTGTATTTAAGAAGCGTCCTGCATCTGCTCCATCGATGACTCTATGGTCAACTGCTAGAGAAAGAGGTAATACATAAGCTGCTTTGATTTCGCCGTTGATAACCACTGGTTTTTGTGAAATCTTGCCTACGCCTAAGATGCCTACTTCTGGATGAGGAATGATTGGTGTACCAAATGCGACGTCTGCTGCACCAAAGTTAGTGATGGAGAATGTTGCATTTTGAAGTTGTGCAAGTTGAACAGTTCTAGCTATCGTTTGATCTGCGACTTCTCTTAATTCTTTCGCGAGTTCAAGAATGGATTTTTTGTCAGCGTTCTTGATGTTCGGAACAATCAGTCCATCTGGCGTATCAACAGCCATTCCTAAATTAATGAATTTCTTATAAATCATTCGTTCATTTTCTTGATCAAAGCTTGCATTGAAATTGGGGAATTTTTTGAGTGCGATGACAACAGCTTTCATGATGAATGCCATGTATGTCAGTTTGATATTTTGAGCAGCTGCTTGTGCCTTAACCTTATCTCTTAAGTCAACAAGTTTATCCACAATCACTTCATCCATCAAAACCGTATGAGGAATGATTTGTTTGGATAATGTCATATTCTTGACAATTGCTTTTCTAAGTTTGGAAATGGGTACAAATTCCACATCTCCAGTTGCAGAAACGGATACTTTAGGTACAACAACTTGAGGAGCTGAGACTGCAACTTCAGGAGCACTCTTCTGGCTTTGTGAAGCGGCTTTCAGGATATCTTCTTTCATCACTCTTCCGAGTTCTCCAGATCCTTTGACCTTGTTGATGTCAACACCCAAATCTTTAGCGAGTTGTCTTGCAACAGGAGTCGCAAGTGCCTTCGTTGGTGCGGATTCAACCTTGGATGAAACACCTTCATTCGATGATGCCATGACAACAGAAGAGACTTCAATTTCACCAATGACACCTGGAGCTGAAGATCCTTCTGATAATTTTTCTTTCTTCGGTTCTTCTTTGACAACAGGAGCCTCTGCACCGCCATCATTGATGATGACGACCGTCTCACCGACATGAATCGTTTCACCGACAGCTCTACCAATTTTTGTAATCACACCATCTACAGGAGAGGGTAATTCAGCATTGACCTTGTCTGTTTCAACAATGACAAGTGTTTCGCCTTCTTTGACTTTATCTCCAACCTTAAAAAACCATTTTAAGATCTTACCTTCATGAATACCTTCACCGATGTCAGCAAATTTAAAATCATACATAGTAAATCCTCCTTAGAATTTCGCGACTTTTTTAATCTCTGCCGCGATGCGTTCAGGCTGAATAAAATGATAATGTTCGCCTTTTGCCAGTGGTACGGTGATGTCAAATCCAGTGACTCTTGCCGGAGCTGCTTCCAAATGCAGGAAAGCTTTTTCGTTCACGAGTGAAATCAGTTCAGCACCAGGACCATACGTCTTGACTGCTTCCTGAACGACCACGAAACGTCCAGTCTTCTTCACAGAATTGATGATGGTTTCTTCATCAATCGGATTGATGGTTCTTAAGTCAATGAGTTCAACATTGATGTTGTCATTTTCAAGGAGCTTGATTGCTTTTTCTACTTCTCTAACAAAGGCACCCCAAGCAACAACCGTAACATCGGTACCTTCTTTAACGACTTTTGCTTTTCCAATCGGTATACGATACATCTCTTCAGGCACTTCCTGTTTACCCGAACGATAGATACGTTTAGGTTCCATGAAAATGACCGGATCTGGATCTTCTATTGCAGAAATCATTAAGCCTTTCGCATCATAAGGTGTGGAAGGAATGACGACTTTCAAACCTGGAATATGTCCAAGCAATGTTTCAATACTTTCAGAGTGATGTTCTAGTGCTCTAATTCCACCACCTACAGGGAATCTGACAACAATCGGTAATCCGTGTCTGCCTCGGGTTCTATTTCTGTAACGTGCCATGTGTGTGACAATTTCAGTGTATCCTGGGAACACGAAACCATCAAATTGAATTTCAGCCACTGGTATCAAGCCGTTAATGGCCATACCAATCGCAGAACCTGTGATGGCTGATTCAGCAATCGGTGTATCAAATACACGATCAACACCATATTTTTTCTGTAGACCTGCAGTGACTCTAAAAACGCCACCTTCAAATCCTGTATCTTCACCATAGACGACAACTCTGGAGTCATCTGCCATTTTTTGATCAAGTGCCTGATTGATTGCATCGAGTAATGTGAGAACTGCCATATTATTTGCCCTCCTCTTCTAAAAACTTCTTCATATATTCATACTGTTCAGTGAGTTGTGGCGTCATTTCCTTGTATGTATACTTGAAAATGTCTTCCAGTGCTTCTAGACCGGTTGCTTCTACCTTCTTGAATGTTTCACCGACATAAATATTATTTTCTTCTTCCAATGCCTGATCCTCTGCTTCAGACCAATAACCCTTGTCAATCAAATACTTTTTGAAACGAATCATCGGATCTTTCTTTTCCCATGCTTGTACTTCTTCATCTTTACGATAAATGGTGGGGTCATCGGATGTCGTATGTGCACCTAAACGATATGTGACGGCTTCAATTAAGACAGGACCGTTTCCAGCTCTTGCATAATCCACTGCTTCTTTGGTTGCAACATACATCGCAAGAATGTCATTACCATCCACTTGGATGCCTGGGATACCGAATGCATAAGATTTCTGAGCGAGTGTTTCAGCTTTGGTTGCTTTAGATCTTGGGGTTGAAATCGCCCATTGATTGTTTTGAATGACAACAACAAGGGGGGCGTTGTATGAAGATGCAAAGTTTAATCCTTCATAGAATTCACCGTGTGATGTACCGCCATCACCAATGGTTGCAACTGCAACTTCGTTTTTCTTTAAAATCTTGGATGCGTACGCAAGACCTGCAGCATGGTTGACTTGTGAACCGATAATGACGTTCACAGGAAGCACTCTCACATCAGCATCAAAATGGTTACCCCATTCGTTACCGAACCAGTATAAATAGATTTGTTCGAGTTTTACTCCACGATAAAGCATCGCATTGAGTTCTCTAAATGCGGGTGATAACCAGTCTTGGGGTTCAAGTGCAGCCATTGCGCCGACTTGTGCAGCTTCTTGTCCTCTGTTCGGTGGATAAGTGAGCATGCGTCCTTGACGTTGATATTGTAAAGCTTTGATGTCTGCGACACGTCCCAGAGCCATCGTTTTATACATTTTAAGCAATGTTTCCTTCGAGAGTTTGGGTTCAAGTTCAGGTTTTACCAATTGACCCTTTTCATCCAAAATCTGGAATTGCTTCTTCTTCAATGGTTCATAATCTTTAAATAACATGATTGATTCCTCCTTTGATTTGGCATATTCATTATACTTGACAGGAGACTTTAATTCAAAACCTTTGCTTGATGGGAGTCATCATGAAAAAACAGGTGAAATGTAAGGGTTTTATCTGCAAATCGTGTGAAATATGTGACAATTCACATCCTAATGAAAGATTCTTACATACAACAAAAAAAGGGAAAAGTAAATATTCCCTTTGAATTTAACGACCTTGTTTTTCTAGATTTTTCTGTAAAATTAAAACCATCTCTCGGAGTGTCTTTGCAGCAACCGCTGTGGATGCCCCCGAGGGGTCAAGCATGGGTGCAAGTTCGACAAAGTCAGCTGCAACCACATGATTGAGCTTTTCAAATTGGTCAAATGCCCAGAGTAAATCTTTATACTGCATACCACCTGGTTCAGGTGTACCTGTTCCTGGGAAAACAGCAGGATCTAGGACATCTAAATCAATGGTAATGTAGACTGGAACATTTTTAAGTCTTTCAACAACACGATCCAATCCTTCAAAATCAAACTTACGCATTTCCACATGGCCTGATTTGGCCCAATCAAATTCCGGTTTTTCTCCACTACGGATACCAAATTGGAAAATTTTACCATCACCAACGAACTTGTGGACATGGCGCATGAAAGTAGCGTGGGATAGTTCACGACCGAAGAATGATGTTCTTAGGTCCGTATGTGCATCGAGATGAATGATGTGCAGATTCGGATACTTTTCAAAGACCGCTTTAATGACTGGATAACTGACCAAATGTTCTCCACCCACCATCATCGGTGTCTTGCCATCCTTTAAGATCTGTTGGGTCGTTTGATAGATAATCTCAAGTGCATCTTCAACTGCACCGATGGGAAGATCTAAATCACCGATGTCTGCAGTCTTGAATTCATTTAAATCGCGTTCGCGATAAGGTGAATACCATTCGACACCAAACGAATCGACTCTGATGGCATTTCCTGCGAAGCGTGTGCCCGGACGGAACGATGTGGTGGCATCCATCGGTACTGAAAAGATGACGACATCTGCTTCTTCATATGTACTCTTACAGCTTTGAAACGATAAATCAACTTTATTCATTTTCATATAATTCGCTCCATTTAATCCAATATTCTTTGTCGATGATCTTGACGTAACCACCTTCGGTATCACTTAAGATCACGGAACCACTTCGTTGATAAAAATCTAGGTCGTTGATGATATCTTCACTGATGATTTCACCTGGAATCACCAGTGGAATTCCGGGAGGATAGATCATGATGGATTCTGCAGCAATTTCATCAACTGCTTGAGAAATCTGTACGTATTTTTTAGGTGCATGATAAGCTTCTCTTGGTCGTGTATAAGCCTCTGGATAACTGTATCTGATCTTCGGCAATACAGTTTTCAGATGCATTGGATAGAATTTGTCGGATACCATCTGAAGTGCAGTCACTAAAGCATCCAAATCCTTCTGTTTTGTCCCAATGGAGAGTACAGCAAGAATCAAATGTGTTTCAGCAAGTTCGAGTTGAATATGATGCACATCAAAAAGTTCTTTATAGACATCAAAGCCTGTGACACCGAGATCCGATACTTTGACAATGATTTTGGTTTCATCGTAATCAAACGCATGGTTTTGGAGGAAATATGCTTTATCGACAGCCTTCATCCCTTTGATTTGATTGATTTTGAGTCTCGTTTGATGGGCCATATCAATCAGTTTTGGCAATTGTGTCGGGCCTTCTAGATAGATCGTCTTCCGTGCAACATCAAGACTTGCAAGAAGGAGCGATGAAGGTGAGGTTGATTGGATCATGTTGATGGTTGATCTCAATCGGATATGATCAACACGAGGTCCTTGAGTCACCAGGATGGAACTTTGTGTTAAGGATCCTACGGTTTTATGCAGTGAACATGAGCTCATGTCCGCACCTGCGGCCATGGCACTCATGGGAAGTTTTTCAGAAAATTGAAAGTGTGATCCATGCGCCTCATCAGCAAGTACAATCATGTCGTGTTCATGGGCGAAATCTGTAATTCTTTTCAAATCCGAAACGACACCAAAATAGGTAGGATTGATGACCATCACTGCTTTGGCATCAGGATGATCAAGGATTGCTTGTTTCACTTCATCGAATTCCATATGGTTCGCAATGCCTAGTTCAAAATCCAGATGCGGTTTCACAAAAATGGGAACAGCCCCAGATAAAATGAGTGCATTGATCGCAGATTTATGAACGTTTCGTGGCAAAATGATTTTTTCTTTAGCACGACAAACGCTCATGATCATTGATAAAATGCCCATGGTTGTTCCACCTGTGAGCATATACGCTCTTTCAGCATAAAAAGCATCCGCCATCAATTCGCAAGCTTCTTTGATGACGCCGGTTGGGCGATTTAAATTATCGAGTCCTCTGGGTGCATTTGCATCCAGTTTAAACATATGCAAACCTACATAATCCATCATGTCATTGTCGATCTGACCAAGCTTATGACCTGGAACATCATGAGAAACCGTGTTGCTTTCGGCATACTCCAGAAGCTTGGTGAAGAAGGGTGTCAATCGATGATCTTTTTCCATGTATGACCCACCTTTCAAATAAGCAAATCTATTTTAACATGAATGCACCTATTATCAAATATTTTTGTCCTTTTCTATAGAAAAACTCATCTCATGACTCAATTTTGTACTGTGGATGCCTGTATGTTATAATAGAAATGTACTGAGGAGGTGTTTCAATGGTTCATATCATCTTTACTTCCATTTGGCTCAACCAGTTGTTACCATCAGCTCTTGTCGTTGCAACCTTGGTGGGACTCATTATTCTGGAAAACCATTTCATCAAAAAACATGAACTCAATCTCAAAAAGACACTAATGATTCTAATCGTCATTTCTTCATTTATCCTTTTTTTATGTGCGATTTTCTTATTGCTCTGGATTTGGAATTTTGATTTTCAATCTTATTTGAGCGTAGTTCTCAGTGATTCGATCCTTTTTCTAGAAGATAGCGTCGGGAAATTCGTGTCGTCGGTCATCATTTTGTTTGTTGCACAATTGATCTTGCGTTTATCAAAGATTGCCCTCATGAAAATCGGATCCAAAGAAGGACCGCTGCAACGTCGTAAAAAAACCATTTCAAGAGTCATTCGAAGTACATCGAAGTATCTAGTCTGGACCATCACCATTTTGGCAATCCTTGCAGTATGGGGGATGAATGTTGTTCCCGCACTCGCAGGTTTAGGTATTCTTGGGCTTGTCATTGGTCTTGGCGCACAAAAATTCATCAATGATTTAATCAGTGGTTTCTTCATCATCTTCGAACAACACTTCAACGTTGGCGATAAAATCGAAGTACAAGGATTCAAAGGAGAAGTCATCGATATTGGACTCAAAACAACCAAGATTAAAAACTGGAAGGGTGAAATCAAAATACTTTCCAATGGGGAGATATCAAACCTCATCAACTATTCGAAAGATGATTCCATTGCAGTCGTTGAATTTGGGATTGCTTATCGCGAAAATATTCAATCCGTTATTGATTTATTAAATGCTGAATTACCAAAACTCAAGCTCATCTATCCTCAAATCATTGAACCACCCACTGTTTCAGGAGTCATTGATTTATCCAGTTCCTCGGTGAATTTAAGAGTCATCAGTAAAACACTCAATGAACAACACTATGCTGTTGAACGAGGGATAAGACAACGAGTCAAAGAAATCCTCGATGCAAACCAAATTGAGATTCCATTCCCACAAGTTGTCGTTCACACACCGAAATCATAAAAAATAAGAGATATCCGAATCAGCCGGATATCTTCTTTTTTTGAGGAATACATTCATCCGTGCAAGATTTGGCATAGGCACATTTCGAGCACACGTTTTGATCCTTTTTTCTGAAATGAGCATAGATAAAGAAGGCAATCATGGAACCCACCATCCCTACAATAATGAAATCAGCAATCGTCATGATAAAATCACCTCAATGAGTCGACCCAATTGAAAGACAATCACAGCCAAAACCCATGCAATACCCGTCTGAAACAAGACAGCTTTCCACATCCGTTTGGTTGTTCCAAGTTCTTGTCTCATCGCTCCAATCGCACCAAAACAAGGTGCGGAAAACAAATTAAAGACCATGAAAGCATAGGCTGAAGATGCCGTAAAGAAGCCAAATGTTGAACTTCCAAAGATCAATAAGCCTTCAGAAGTCGAATCTGAGTATCCGGCAATAATTGCCATCGATGCTACGACTTGTTCTTTGGCTACAAGCCCTTGGAAGGCAGATACGGTTGCACCCCAAGAAAGTTCACCAAGCATCGGATAAAACACCCATGAAAAAAGGTTTCCAATGCCTGCAAGCATACTGTCATTGGCAGGTATTCCATAGGTCATGTCCCAAGAAAAACTGATCAAAAACCAAACGACTAAGGATGCCATCAAAATGACAGATCCAGCGCGTTGAATGAATGCCCAAGCTTTCTGGAATACATCATAAAGCACATAGGTCATGCTTGGAAGTTTATATTCTGGGAGTTCAAGAATAAAGCTGGATGTCTTACCTTTGAATAAGATATTCTTCATTAAATATGCAGAGAGTAATATGATAAAAATGGCTAGGAAGTAAAGGGATGCGCTGGCTAAACCGGAGTGATCTTCAAAAAAATATCCAGCAAATAAGGTGATGATGGGTAACTTAGCACTACACGGTATGAATGGGGTCAACAGAATGGTCATCTTCTTTTCAGTTTCATCATTGATGGTTCTTGCTGACATGATGGCAGGGACACTGCATCCACTACCAATGATGAAAGGAATAAGTGATTTACCCGATAATCCTACTTTTTGAAAGACTCGATCCAAGAAGAAAGCGATTCTTGCCATGTAGCCTGTTGTTTCAAGCAATGAAATTAAAAGGAACAAAATGATGAGTTGCGGTAAGAAGTTCAATATAGCTCCAACTCCCGCAATCATACCATCAACAACCAAACTTACAGCCCATGGAGATGCACCCACACGTTCTAAAAATCCAGACATTGTGTTTCCAAAACCGGACATCAAACCATCCACGAGTTCAACGGTCCAACCGCCAACAGGTCCAGCCGCTAAATAATAGACTGAAAACATGATGATGACAAAAATGGGGATTGCCAAATAGCGGTTTAAAAAGAGTGCATCCAATCGATCGGTTGTGGTGAGTTGATCTCTTCTCGCTGAAACAGCCTCATCTCGGATGTGTTCAATGTAACGGTAACGTTCATCTGCAATCACTTGTTCCATGTCACGACGGTATTGTGTGGATAGATTAGAAATCAATCTGAGTGTTTCTTCCGTTTGGAGACTTTCAAAAAGCATGTCTCGCTCAATCAATTTCACCGATAGGAACCGTTGATGATCACTTTTCAACAATCCCAAGAGCGATGCGATGGTGGATTCAATGTGATGATCATAAATGTGTTTATAATGATTCTTGCGGTAATCTCTTTGTTTTATGGTTTGTATCAGATTGAAAACATTGGTTTTTTTCAGCGCTGAAATAGACATGATGGTTGTATCCAAACGCTCTTCTAATGTCTTCAAATCGATTTTGATTCCCCGTTTATCTGCAATATCTGCCATATTGAGTGCAATCATCACAGGGATATCGAGTTCAAGTAACTGTGTGGTAAGATAAAGACTTCTTTCAATCGAAGTTGAGTCAATCACATTCAAGATGAGATCAATCTTTTCTTCAAACAAAAAGCGTCTTGAAATGTTTTCTTCAATACTGTAAGGCGATAACGAATAAATACCCGGTAAATCGATGAGTTCAAAGTCTGTACCTCGAATGATACCCATCTTTCGTTCAATGGTAACGCCTGGCCAGTTACCTACTTTTTGATTTGAACCGGTCAAAACATTAAAGAGTGTAGTTTTACCAGAATTTTGATTACCAACGAGTGCGATTCTCATGCGATCACCTCAACCACAATCATCGATAAATCTTGTTTTCGAATACAAAGTTCATAGCCTCTCAGTTCAATGTCAATAGGATCTCCAAGAGGTGCTATTTTTTTGATCTTGATCTGGACACCTTCAGTAATGCCCATATCGAGTAATTTTCTTCTCATGTGTCGATCTTGTATGTCTAAAGAAAGGACTTTGCCCTTTTGTCCTTTTTTAAGATTCGATAATGAAGTATAATCTCCGATTTTATTTTTTTGATGCTTTGATTTCATCTACAATGCTCCTTGAATCGATCTTTCTAATCCAATGATAAAAAAAAAACAAGCATATAGTCAAATGATGCTGTAAAGTTTATGAATAATCCTATAAATAAGAAAACAGGCCATTAGCCTGTTGTAACTTGTGTTGCTGCTTGCGATTTGGAATCCAATTTATACTGATACATTTTTTTATCAATTTCATCAAAGAATTCATAAAATGTTGCATATTTTGAAGGGATGAAGACCCCGTATCCATAGGATAGATTCAATTGAATGTCTTTACGATATTGATTCACATATTTTAACTGATCAACGATTCTTGCCATAATGTCTTTCAAGATGTCTTCATTGTCTGTGTCGACCAAAATAAAGAATTCATCACCGCCAATTCGAAAGACCTGATCATTTTTCCGGACACTTCTTCTTAAAATACCGCCAATTTCTAAAAGAGCATTATCTCCAGCACTATGACTATTCTCATCATTGATCTTTTTCAAGTCATCGATATCGATTAATATCGAGCCAACTGTTTTACTGATCGAACGCTGATGTAAAATCTGACCAATACGGTGTTCATACTCTAATCGGTTATATACGCCTGTCAGTGGATCTGTGGATGAAATTTTTGATTGAACATACACATACAAGATCAAGATCGATACAGTCATGGATGGCCAAATCAGTTGATACTGAACTTCAACCAATTGAAGAACAGCTGCAATCATTGGAGCCAGTGGGAATACAAGCAGTGTGAACAAATCGGATTTTGGAAGGGTTTTTTGATGCTCTGTAATTTTGATGATGGTATAGGTAAATACCAACAAACAAAACAAGGGAAACACATAGAAAAGTGCACCACGCACATAGAGACCGTTTGAATCAAAATCAAAGATATAGTTACCAAATAAACTCATTACCGTTAAAACAATCATCGCAAGCGTTGAAGGAACTGCTATGAATTTGACAATCTGATGCAAACTCACTTTCCCATTCAAATGATAATCGATATAAAATCCCCATAAGATCACGATAAGCACTTGGAATAAGAAATAAACCAAAACAAGTCCTCGATAAAGCAAGATTTCCATTCCCTCAATGGTTGTGCCGAACAGTAACATCAGCATATCAAAAACAAGCAATCCGATATTGGTCCAGATCAGCATAAAAAAGAAGCGATTTCTCTTCTGATTTTCACCGTATGTCTTTCTAAAACTGAACAAAATCACCAAGAGAATTATGATGGAAATGAGGTTCGTTTGATTCATGGATTCACCTATGCTAAAGAGATTCTTTGATGATATGATATCATATTTTCATCGGTAAATATAAAGTTTCTTAGAAAATCGAATGATAGATCATGAAAAAAGGGCGAATCTTTGTCAAATTCGCCCTTTCATCTTTTGATTATTCTAAGAGATATACGTAAAGTCCAATCATATCATGATACACTTGTTCACTGCCTAAAGTCCATGTCATGTTATTGATGTGAATTTGGATTGAACTGAGTCCTCTTAAATCGACTTCAACGTGGAACACATTCGGTATTGATGTTTCAGTGATCGAAGTGATCATTAACATCTGTCCAGAGTTGTTGTAGATTTGCAACTGATCCAAATCATTGATGTCAATCATATAGTCAAATCCAATATCAAATCCTGTCGTTGTTGTATTGGTGACATATCCTCGATTCAAGATATTAATGGTGCCCTGGCTATAAATCTTCATCATGCCACCGACATTGACTTCATCACCCGTTACTTTAACCATCATCATGTAACCCACATCATTCATGGTTGTAACATAAAGAGGTTGATTGGCTCCGGGAATCATGATTTCTTCCCAAGTATAAGGATTAACTCGATACCATTGTAGGCTAATTCCACCTGAAACTTCTTGTCCTGTTAAGCTGTTATAAACTGTAACACTTTCAAGCTTCAATCCGCTGCCCACAAATGGACTCATGATACCTGTCAGATACATGCTTTGATCCAATGACCATCCTGCAAAATAAGTTTCAACTGAAGTGTAACCAAAGGATACAACATTCGATACACTACCATGATCAGAAATCAAACGCACTGTCATCGGTCCATCCAGTTTCAAACTAAAATTGTTCCAAGTTGTGACTAGAGGCATACCATAATAGATCAAATCATACCACGCAAGATCAACTGGATCATAATACTGTAACTTCAGTTCACTGAATCCAAGTTCCCAAGGATATGGAAACTCAAGATCAACAATCAAATCGGTACCACCGAACCAGTCGTCGTGTCGGTCGACTTCAACCACTCTAAGTCCGCCAAAGGTATTTGGAGGAAGTGTTCCTGATACAACGGGTATCATACCCATGGATCCTGGATTGTAACTTTGCATCGGATCTTCATATGCAGTTACAGCGAGATCTACAGCAAAATCAAGATTAAAACCATTGATAGTTGCTGTAACATGGAGGGTCACTGTATTTGGGAATTCTGATTCTGCAAATTGAATGACATTCCCGGTAAGTGTTGCATCCAGTGCATTGGCAGGATCTAAAACGAAACTGTAGGTACCACCGTAAATCGGATGAGATGTTGAGAAATGATAACTTAAGCCATCCTTATACAATAAACCCATTTCATGCATGATGTAAGCTTTCATGATGTCTGCTATTTCAGAATCCAGAAGCGTTACATTAAAGATTGCATCTTGAACAACGATGCATGTCCATCGAGGTCCAAACGCTGTGTAATAAAGTTGATAATTGAAACATGACAGTCGAACATCATGATCTATGAATGTACTTAAGACATCTCGAATGGGTTGATCATAAATTTGCAGCATGATCGTATTAAGTCCATCCGTGAGGTAATAAGCATTGTCCCATGTGTTATAAATCAATCTTCCTTGTACCAAATGGTATAGCATGGGCTGTGCCACTTCATCAGCTTGTTTCGCAAGTACTTCAAGCTCGGTTTCTGTCACAACATAAGGTAAACTCTGAAGTGTTGCGACAGGCTCGATACGTGCATTCCAAGCGTATCCACTCGCGAGAATGAAACGATCATATTCTCTCTTTTGCGTGAAAATAATGACTTCATCGCCAACTTGTAAGGATGGATAACCTTCTCCGTAGAGATAAGATGAACTGACTCTATCATGGAAAATCACATCGCCATAAGGTGTTTTGTATAAAACAATCACTAATACTTTTGCATACTCATCATGCTCTAATTGATAGAATTCATCAATGGATAAAATAGGATAGGGTTGAGCAGTCAACGTGAAGACATGAGTCACTTCAAGTTCACCAATTGTAATCACGACTTGGAATAAGAATTGTGTTTCAGCAGTGATTTCTAAGATGAGCATTTCATCCAAATCGATGAATTCAGTACTTGAACCGATATAAGTCCAAACCAATGTTGCTTGGAGTGGTTCAAATACAGATGGTAACTCGATTGTATCACCTGGTCTAAATATCTTGCTTGTTTCAAGATGGTATGTACCTAAATCAATCAGTGCATCCATTCTTTCTTGATCTGTTGCATAATCGAGACTTAAACCCTGTTCTCTTGCAATAACCAGCATACGATCAGGTTCATATTCCTGAACGTTTAAATTGGGAATCAAGAAACCAACAAGTCTTAATCTTAATCCTTGAAGCATTCTTAACGAATCAAATGGATTATGAATTTGAATGATAGGCTCTTCTTGCATCATGAACATTGGCATAAAGGGTAAGAAATCACCAGTGCCAAGTCCTTCTGTAATCAGTGGCATATAAGAGTCATCCATGAATCCTAAATATCCAACCACTTCAACGAAGATACCCCAGTTGTTTCGATCTTCCATATCAAGTGCCCATAGACTGTCAATGGTATGAGATACCAATGTCATCGGATTTGGCATGTTATGTGATAATACTTCAACTAAAATCGTTGTTTCAGGATCCCACATCAAAGCAATACCCTCATGTGTTGCTCGGTATCCCGAAATGATGACTTCGTCACCAATCACCAAATCCATCATGGGTGCGATGAATAAATGACCGGTTGCATCCGCAATGATGGCTGGACCATCACCACCGAAATTTGATAAGACCACAATGCCTCTGAGCATGAAGAAATCCCCATCCACGCCAGCCTTAAATTCAGCAATCGTTTGTGTGTCAATCGGAACAACATGAAGTTGGAATTCGACGATTTCAACAGCTTCACCGACCGTAATGGTTGCTCTAATGTCAATAAAGATTTCTTCTTCGATGAGATGAGAGATAGCTCCCGTTGAAAGCGTATATAAACCAGCATTTAAACCAAAAACTTCGTATAAAACTGTAAATTCATAGGGAGGATAGGTATCCGGTAATACATGGAAAGCACCAGGTCTTAATATCTTTTCTTGATAATATCCTTCGATTTGATCAGCCAAAAAGAGCGCAAGTTCTGCATCGGTAAATCGCAAATCAATATCTCCTGGATAATCGATGTAGACAAGAACCATGAAGAGTTCACTGCCTGCTCGCATTGCAAATCCCTTAATTCTGACTTGAACACCAACATATTCCATGAGATGTTCATATCCAGATGGACTAGCAACAAAGATTGGAACATTTTCTTCCCCTTCACTCAAATAGAACATGTCACCCATCGGATTAATCATCAGAGTGCCTTCAAGTTCGTAATACTTAAGATGTAATGATGGATCTGTTGCATCCAGTAAATTAAACGCTTCTAATGTGATCGGTGTTGCAACTAAAGGATGCGGTACACCTGAGTTCATGATGGATTGAACAGTCTGTTCAGGATCATTCGCTAAAATCATCATGCCTTCAGAATTCATCAACATACCTTTTAACAAGACTAAGTCACCAATCTGAATCATTTCATTGGTTGAAACGCTCATCAAGATACCCGTTGAATCCGCTATAATGATCATGTTTTGTTCCAATTGAATGAAGAGAACAACACCTTGTACATAATACATCTCTTCATCGGTGACTTGGAGGAACTCTGCAACTGTCAAAATATCGATGGGTTGAACAAAGAGTTCGATATCAACTATACCTGTTGCTGTGCCATAGGTGAGTGTTGCAATTAAACTAATCCATGTATCTTCTGTGATGTCTGGACTGATCTGCATTGTTAAAATATTGATCAAATGGCTATCTTCTTGGGTGACTGCATATTCAACAAAGATGTCAAAGACTGGATGTTGTAATGGTAATTCTGCAATCTGACCTGGATAGAATACAAGACTTTCTAAGAATGTTTGGAGCATAATCTTGATCAGGTCAATGAACTCTTCATCGGTATAATCCGGTTCAATCGCATCCGGTAGACCGGTAAAGATGAACATCATCGAAGGTATTCCATCAAAATTCGGTAAACTAATACCTCTGACAACGAGATCGAATTCAGTCAATCCAGAGAAATAGGAATACATGTCTTTGTCAAAGATGACCATGGGTAACTGATGGATGCCATCGGTTAAGTAAACCATGTGTTCAAGTTCATCCAAAACAATCGTTCCTCTGATTTCAAAATATTGTACCCAATAAATAGGATTGTAGACATCTAAAGCATTAAACTGACTGATGGTAATTGGAGTTGAGATGAGTGGGGATTCTTGATCAACACCAATGACTTCAATATCAAGTCCTTCTTCTCCGCCGACCAATACATAGACACCTTCAAAAGGCATCTTGTATCCACCGACAATAACTAAATCACCAGGCTTGAATTGGTTGATGATTTCAATCGGTTCACCTTGAACTGTTGAAGATTCATCAAGCATAATCACTAGCGTTCCAGTTTCATCAGCAATCACTGCAATACCAAACATTGGATGTGAAATCAGAATGACACCTTGAACCTTATAGTAACCCATATCTTCTGCTAGTTTGAAATCTTCAATAGACAGCAATTCAACAGGCTTCAAGATGATTTGGACTTCGATGAATCCAGTTGCTTGGTTGATTGTCACTGTAATTCTTAAATCAATGATTTTTTCTTCAACAACAGGTTGGAAGACACCTGTGGTAGGATTATAAAGTGATGCGTTAACTCCAAAGGTCACTGCTGAAATGGTTGCACCAAAAACAGGTTCAAGTGTAGGAATCATGAATGTCTGTCCGACATAGAAGACACGGCCATCCAACATGGATTCACCAAACAATAACAATTCATCCACTTTATCTTGATCTGTATAATTTTCAACAACAACAGCATTGGAATGTCCACTGTAGAGAATATGCCATTCATAGTTATAACCATTGAAATCATGGATAATGGCTTGGAATGTAACTCTGCTACCCAATGCTGCCATGAATGGGTCATTCATTGGAGTCACAGACTTATAGTTAATAGCAATCGGTCGATCGCCACCCAAATCAGCAATGTAATAGGTCATGCCAAGTTTCATGAGGAAACCAGAGATGATGATGGGTTGACCATAGTGATAAGGATCATGTTCATCGGCTGTGGAGACTTCATTAAATGACATTGGACTGTATTCTGGCATCGTGATGGGGGTACTATTGGATGTCAAATTAGTAATGGTTATCAGTTGTGGTGTGTTTTCAAAAGGTTGATAATCGGCTTCAAACTCAATCACATCACCAACGACGAATGAGCCAGGGAATCCTAAAACAAACATGTATCCTGTGCCATCATAGATGTAGAATCCTGGATTCATACCTGGGAACATGTAATAAATGATACCTCTTACCTTGACATGGTATGGATTGGTTTCCAAAATGGTGCTGATTCTTGTGTAACCATCATCAATAATCCATTTCGCATGAATGGTAATATCTGATGCAGGCATCGAATGGAAGTCAAATGGGATGGTGTATGTATCATCTGCATACCAACCATCAAAAATCATGCCTTGTTTGGTAATGGGTCCTGGATATGGAACTGGTGTGTTGTAAGCTACGATTTCATCATCAATTAAAAAGTCACCGCCATGGGTATTGTAGACAACGGTATAGAAATTGATGGTCCACTTACCATATGCATTGAGATGATTGGCTGTCATCACAGTGATGTCAAAGGGTTCTAGGAATAATTGGTCTTTGAACCAGCCAGCAAAAGTATATCCAACTCGAACTGGATCCGATGGAGCGATGATGGCTTGACCTAAACCATACACTTGAACCAATGGACTCGATATACCATCATGCCAAGTTAAAGTATATTGATTTTGAGTATATTTCGCATAGAGAGTTGCACCACCGAGTGGCATGTTTACTTCGGTGAATGGAATGAGTAAATCAATGTCTGTAAACCAGCCATCAAAAGCATGGTAAAGTTTCACAGGGATTGGTAAGACCAAAGCTGTTCCATAACCTTGAGTGATATCCGTGACTGAACTACCACCATTTTCTTCAAAAGTGATGGTGTAGTTGTTTACTGTCCACTTCGCATAGAGTGTGATGCCATTCAGTGGCATGGTTCCAAATGTGTATGCTGTTGTCAAAGCAACATCACTGTACCAACCACCAAATGTATAACCGTCTCGAGTAGGATTTGCAGGTTCTGTTACAGCACTTAAATAGGCTTGAGTGATATCTGTGACTGAACTACCACCATTTTCTTCAAAAGTGATGGTGTAGTTGTTTGCTGTCCACTTCGCATAAATGGTAAAGTTGCTCGTTGGCATGTTGCCAAAAGAGTATGGGAGATTCAAAGCTGCATCGGAATACCAACCACCAAATGTATATCCGGTTTTACTTGGATTTGCTGGAGCAGTAATTTGAGTTCCAGCATTCTGTGTGATAGGTGCAATTAAACTACCACCATTGGTTTCGAAGGTTAATGTTGCAGTAACAATCACTTCATTCCATTTGGCATAGATTGTAATGTTTGCATTGGGCATTGTTGAAATCGTATAAGCTGTTAGAAGCCCAACATCACTAAACCATCCTCCAAAAGTATATCCTGATTTTGTTGGATCTGCAGGTGGCGTAATGGTTGCCCCTGCAACCAATGTAATGGGTGCGATTGTGCTACCCCCATTGGTTTCAAAGGTCATGGTAAATGAACTTAAGATTTCAGTCCATTTCGCATAAAGCACAATCTCACTTTGTTGTGTCAAAAGCACAGCAATCGTAAACGGTGCCGTAAGCGCCTCATCTGTGAACCATCCATCAAATTCGAATCCATTTCTGATGGGTTCAGGTAAGTCAATTGAGGTGCTGTTGATGCTAATCGTCATGTCTTCAACTTCTTCACCTCCGTTTTCTTCGAAGATGAGATTGATTTCCTCACTACCGGTACACGCTGCTATACCGAAAATCACGAGGATGATTGAAAGCAATATCCATAATTTACGCACAAGAATGCCTCCTTTTTTCACGATGCAAGAGAAGACAAAAACGCAACCAGAGACTTTTCATCTAGGGTTGCGTCGTTATTTTTTTATGCATCGCTCTTTAATTGTATCTTACATCTTTCTTACTTATTTGACAATACTTTCAGGGTCTTTTGATCCCTCGATTGACTTTGTCAACATAGGCTTGAATCTCAAACTTACGTTCAAGTCCATGACTATTCATATATCTCAGTTTTCCAAAGACTTCTCTTTCTGTCCAAGCACGATCATGTTTACCATAACACCAAGCCACGCTTGCATAACTGTTCGGGTCTCTACCATCAATAAAATACTTGTTGTTTAGAGCAATGGTCGTTTGATATGCTTCTTGATAGGTAGGCATCCATTCAATGATTTTTTTAGCCCAGTACATACGCATGTAATTGTGCATGTAACCTGTGTCACGCATCTCCTTCATCGCAGCATTAAAATAAGGATCATGGGTTTGGCTCTGTTCAAGTTCAAACTTCGTGTAAAGATAAGGACGTTGATCGAAAAGATGTTTTTCCATGGTTGAATATGCCCAGGGTTCTGTCATTTCCTCGAACTTGTCATACCCCTTCACATAAGTGACATAATTCAGTGCAAGTTCTCTTCTCACCAATAGTTGCTCAATATAGGCATCAAGCACTTGACCTTCCAATTGTCCGTGATCATGTGCTAAAAACAGACGTTCCATGATATCGAGTGTAGAGATCTGACCAAAATGAATATACATCGACATCAAGGATGTATAATCTGTCGATGGATCATTACTCTCGAGATAGTGACTGGATTTCTGGTTGATAAATAAAAGGATGAGTCTAGATGCTTCAATGTAACCACCGTGATAAGTTTCACTTCGCTTGACGGATCGGTCGATATCAAGTTTGGCAAGCAGTGAGTCAATATCTGTCAAGTCGACATCACTCATCAATTCCAATGCTTGGATATTCTTCAAGATACTGATCTTTGAAAAATCACGATAAAGTGGATAAAGTTTTGTAATCTTAGGTCTCAAGGTATATGCGCCATACTCGGCATGATCCGATGAGACTCTCACAGGAACAATGGCATCGGTATCGACCATATCGATATGTAGATCAGGGTACTGAACTTTGGCAACATCAAGGACATGCTTACGCCACTGTTTTTGATGTCTTAAGTATCCATAATCCATGACGAGTGCTGCGGCTTGTTCCAAATAAGGAATAATTCCTAACTCGGGAGAAATCAATTTAATGACAACATTGATTTTAAAATGGTCTAAGATTGCTTTGACTTCTTTCAATCCTTCCAGCATGAATGCAAAATGTCTTTCATTGGCATCAGGATAGTGTGTGGATAAACCAAAAAAGACCAGAAGTGGTAAATTTTTATGATTTGCAATCTCTATAGCATGATTTAATGCATGATTAAAATGGATGCGTTGAGCTTGTTGCATCCAGTAGATGACATATTTCTGATTTGCATTTGATTTTCCAGATTGTAGATGAATGATTCGACCCGGGTTCACAAGAGCCTCCTAGATGAAGAAGATAAGGGTGAAAAGTGATGCTGCCAAACTTGATATGAAATTGACTGCGTCATTGGTGATGTAGATGAGGCCAGATGATAAGACAACCTTTTCATTGGGTAACCAGCTTTTTTCAGTGATTTTTCCCGATTTGATACCTTTAAATTGAGCTTGAAGACTTGCTCCCAATAATGAATCGATTAAAGAACCTAGAAAGCCACACAAAGTAATGATGAATGCATACTCAATCATATTTGGAATGGTGATGGTTTTGCTTAAAGCATATATACCGATGAAGATGACTGCAATGAATAGGGCTCCCAAAAATGATGATAATGTTCCGAGTCCAGAAATAGCTCCTGAAACACCTTTGGGAACCGATTTGAAATTAATGATATTCATGGTTTTTCCCTTTGAAAGTGCACCGATTTCGGATGCCCATGTATCTGAATTCGATGATGCAATCGAAACAACCGCTGCTAACATTAAGATTTCATGTTGTAAAAAGAAATACACGACTGAAAAGACAGTTGCTACCAATCCATTGGATAGCACTTGGATGTAATTTCTGCCCTGACTGTATTCTTTTTCCTTTTTTTCGTGAATCTTCGTCAATAAGGATGATGAAATGAAAAAAGCGATTAAAGATCCCCAAATCGTCATTCCTCCAAAAGTATAAATCGTGGTTCCAAGTAAAGTTGCAGCTAAAAATCCATCCCATGTCAATGATCGTTTGAGATACGCCAAAAAGGCAACCCCAAAACTAAGTAAAAATCCAATCCATAAATCAATCAACATGAGAATCTCCTCGTTTAAATAATGAATAATAAATAATATGCAAGCGTGGTGAGCAAAGGTACCGACAGATTATCCAGACCCTTTGGTGTGAATAACTCAATGAAAGTTGCAATGAGTGCAATCACAAGAGAAATCATGAGCCATCCAGTAACGCCTTCCATGGACAAGAGTACCATGGATACCGAGAGGGATGCAATAAACATTGCTATACTACCTTCTAAGGATTTCCCAAATAATAATTGATGTTTTCCAAATTTCTTACCAATGACCGCAGCAAATCCATCACCATATCCTAAAATCAATATCCCAAGTCCACCAATATAAGGTTGTTTTATGAAACCAAAAAATACGATGACTAAGATGAGTAGTGATATTGGAAAATAGACAGTTCCTAAATGACCTTGTCCACCTCGCTCCATGGCTTTAAAAATATTTTGTCGATATGAGAGGTAATTGAGTCCAATGAAAGTCATCGGTGGAACCATCGCATACCATAACGAATCTTGACTGGTGAAGAAAATCATGGCCAAAATCCACCAATTTGAAACACCAATATGGATGAATTTTCTGGCTCCCTCATCACCAAGGATGTTTTTCTTTTGTAAGATGGTTGAGATCCCCATGATGAGGAAAACAAATACATAGCTCAATACAAGTCCTAATAGATTCATTGCTAATCTCCTATTTGCCCCATTTCGTCATGATGGGAGGTGCTGATCTGAATCATCACCTTTGACAGTCAAGTTCACTTCACGCAGTAAAAATTCATTTATAAGGCAATCCTGGACTATATTTCTAAAATATAGGACACTCTTTACCTATTTGATGTATATTTAAATTATAACAAATCCGCATACGATGCACATGAAGAAAACATATGATTGTGGGAAACTGTGAGAATTCAGTTTCAAAAATGTTAAGATAAGCGCATTTTTTGAACTTTATGAAATCCTTCTCTATAATGAAGATGAAACAATAAAAAGGAGAAAATTATGCAACAGACAACATTACAGAAATTAAAGAAGTTTAACATCATCATGGGTGGTTTCCACCTGATTCAAGGGTTATTGATGATTGTAATTGCGATTTTCGTGATTGGTGAAATCAATCCCGCTTTCCAAATCATCGTTACCCAGAATTTCCTTGACTTTGATACCGTTAATCAAAGACTTTTCTTAAACTCAAAAGAACTCTTTGAATTACCCTTTGGTATCATGGTAGGCGTCTTCCTGTTATTATCTGCACTCGCACATGCACTGATTTCATTACCTAAGAAACTCAACGATCAGTACAATCGCGATTTGGAAAAAGGCGTAAACCGTTTTAGATGGTTTGAATATGCACTTTCATCATCTGTGATGATTGTACTCATCGCAACCCTCTTCGGAATTTATGACATCGCATCCCTCACATTGATTTTCATTGTGAACGCAGCTATGAACTTATTTGGTCTTGATATGGAATTGCTCAATGCAAACCGTAAAGAAGGCGAAAAGGTTAAGTGGGGCGCATTCATTTGGGGTTCTATCGCAGGTATTGCTCCCTGGATTGCAATCTTCTTCTATATGACAGGTGCAGGTGGAGATATCACTCCTCCATGGTTTGTGTGGGCAATCATCGGTACATACTTCGTTGCATTCAACACATTCCCAATCAACATGATTCTACAATACAAAAAAGTTGGTAAATGGAAGGACTATCTCTATGGAGAAAGAACTTACATCGTCCTCAGTTTGGTTGCTAAATCCATTCTTGCATGGTTAGTTCTCTTTGGAGCATTCCAACCATCTTAATACACTCTGCCAGGCTAGCCTGGCTTTTTCTTTAGAGGTGACTTATGATTCTTAAGAAAATCATCCATCCCGAATACTTTCAAGGAAACAAGAAAAAAACCAATTACTTTGAGGGTTGGTACTATAAACTTGTCTCAAAGGATCAGAAGCATACCCTTGCATTCATTCCTGGTATCAGTTTGAATGAGAAAGATCCTCATGCATTCATTCAGGTGTTTATTTCTTCTCGAGAAGCTTTGGAAACCAAATTAAAAAGTTACTATTTTAAATTCGATCTGTCTGACTTTAGTTATAGCCACGCATCATTCAATGTTTCAATTGGATCCAATTTCTTCTCTTTGAACAAACTTTCAATCGATTTATCCAACGAACAGGTTAAACTTTTTGGTACTCTGCAAATAGAAGAGATCACACCCATTCAAAAGAGTATAGGATCTCCGAATATCATGGGATTCTTCGGTTATCTAGGATTCATGGAATGTTATCATGGAGTCATCTCCATGAGTCACCGCTTGGATGGTGTATTACTCATCAATCAACAACCCATCTCTTTTCACGACGCTAAAGGCTATATAGAAAAAGATTGGGGTAAATCATTCCCAAGAGCCTATGTTTGGCTACAATCCAATCACTTTAAGGATCCCAACACCTCATTTATGTTCTCGTATGCAGATATTCCTTTTCTAGGATTCTATTTTAAGGGTCTCATTGCGAATCTTAGAGTTCGCGGTAAGGAGTATCGATTTGCAACCTACAATCGATCTAAAATAGTGAAGGAAGAAATCGATCAGCATCGAGTGCACTACCGTGTTAGGAAAGGAAAATATGTCTTAGAAGTCAATGCAGAATCAACGACCTCTATCGGATTGGCTTCTCCGAAAAATGGGATGATGATCAATCAGATTAAAGAAGGACTTTCTGGCTGGATTCGTGTCCAATTATTTGAGAAAAACATTTTGGTCTATGAAGATACAGGTTATCATGCAGGCATTGAAATCATGAAGTGATTTGTCGATCACTTCTTTTTTTATGGTGAGTATTTTATGGTTAAGATCATCTTATGACATTAAAAAATCGCTCGACTGAGCGATTTTATTGTTATAGGAAGTCTTTTCGTGTCGGATTAAATACATCAATGAATGTACCTGATTCAATACAGGTTACCCTGTGAAATACATTGGATGGCATTTGTGCTGTATCACCTTTGGATAAGATCATCACCTTACCGTCAATTTCAAATTCATACACTCCAGAAATGATGTGTGTCATTTGCTCATGCACGTGATTGTGCATCGGAATGACACCATCTTGTTTCAATGTCACTTCAACCATCATCAGTTGTTCTGAATGTGTTAGAATTCTTCTTTCCATGTAGGGATTGATTTTCTTGGCTGTTGTTTCGGCATACTTCAAAAATGGACTTTTCATTGTTTTTCGCTTCCTTTACTCTAAAATTACTGCACTTCATCAAAATATCTACCCAGAGTAAACAGAAAATCTGAAAGACGATTCACATACTGAAGTGTGTGTGGATTGATTTCTTGTTCCTGACTGAGTAAGATCAGTTCTCGTTCAGCTCTTCTCACCGTCACTCTTGCCATGTTTAAAAACGAACCTGCTTTGGTTTGATCGAGCTTGATGAATTTGGTGAGTGGTTTTAAAAAGGAATCATAATGATCAAGTCTGGACTCAATCCAACTGACATCTTCCGTTTTTGTTATCTTTTTTTCAGGATTATTTAAGGCTATCTCGTAACATATTGAAAAAAGATGGTCATGGGTTTTATTTAAATCTTCTAAAACTTCAGGGATTCTGATGTAGTGCTTGGATACAAGGATGAAACCCATCGCTTCATCAAATGCACCATTGACGACAATGTGTAAATCGGCTTTACTGACACGTTTATTGAAGAGATCTGTTTGACCTGCATCACCACGTTTGGTATAGATTTTCATGGTTGAACTCCTATGTCTTCTTGTTATTGATTTTCTTTGGTTTAGGTGCAGGTAAATCATCATAGGTTGCTTTGATGAGATTGATGATTTCTTCATGAGCATCGGTGTCTTCAATGAGGAAATAAGGTTTACTTTGCTCATAAAATTTAGCCATGATCACTTCACCTAATAATTCTCTACCTTTTTCAGTCGGTTTAATGAAAAGTTGATTATCTGCCAATACCCCGACCATTTTTTCATGATAAAACAATCCATATTCTCCAAACATGCGTTTGAAGGATATGCCATCTGAATATTTCAATCGATCTTCCATGTACTCTTTGAATGCCAATGATGTTGCCAAGAATCATCACCTCACTTCATAGGATACACTTATTCTATCACATACTGATCCAAATCACTTCAACGTTACTTGAGTTTTCGGCCTTTCTTCACCAGGGTTTGAACGATAAAACTTGCAACATCGTTGGCATATTTCTTCGGACCAAACCCAGCATCATAACCAAGTTCTTTGGCAAGTCCGAAATTGATTCTTGGTCCACCAATGATGGCGATGAATCGATCTCTCATTTTTTCTGCTTCGAGAAGTTCAACGAAAGCTGTTAGATTTTGAATATGGATGTCTTTTTGTGTCACAGTTTGACTGATCAGAATGACATCTGCATCATACTCGATTGCTTTTTCGAGTAATACCTCATTTTCGACTTGTCCACCTAGATTATAGGCTTTTATGCCACGATAGCGTTCGAGTCCATAATGTCCATTATATCCTTTCATGTTCATGATGGCATCAATGCCTACCGTGTGTGCATCAGTTCCTGTCGATGCTCCCACAATGACGATAGGTGCTTGTAGATGATGATCAATGAATCTTTCGACTTCTTCCATCTCCATGGATGAGGATTCTATCTCAGTCACAGAGAGTGTTGTTGTATCTATCTGATGCTCGACAGTTCCATAAATAATATAGAAAGAGAAGGACTCCGATAGTGCAGCACTGTGCACGACTGCAGGGTTATGAATGCCCATGAGTGATGCAAAACGTTTTGCTGCTTCTTCGCCTAATGCATTATGTGGCATAGGAAGTGAGAAGGATATTTGGATTTTGCCATCATTCATGGTATCTCCATAGGGTCTAATCCAATTAGATTTGAGAGGCATTTTTTTTCACCTCGAGTCTTTCAAGCATCAAATCCAATACTGGATTCATGTAGCAATCATCTTTGATCAAAACACCTTTCAATCCTTTACCACCATTTTCATGTCTGGAAATACCAGCAAATGTTCCTTTCTCAAGTGTTTTAAACATGCCATCTTTTTTGATCTCATCGAGGAGTGATTGTGCATGACTTAAAACTTGATGTGCTCGCTTCATGATGATTCCATCTGTCTTATAGGTGATTTCATCTCCAAAGTTTTGAAATGCTTTTTCGATGTAGTTCGCATTATCGAGTGCAATTGCACGATCACTTACAAAAGGAGTGTGGATTGCTTCTGTCATCATGCCAAGAAGTTGAATGGATTGATGCGATGTGACGGAAGCAATGTTAAATAAGGCATTTTGAATGGTTCCTTTGAAAATGTCTCCTGTCATGTGTTTGGTTGGAGGCATATATTTGAGTGGAGAATTCGGAAATATCTCTCTTGTCATTTCCGCTTGTGCAAGTTCATATAGAAAGCTATTCTCAAATGATGGATCAATCTCATAGGCATGACCCAAACCCATGAGTGATTCAGGCATCTTGGCAAGTTTTGCAAATTGCTCATTAATGAACTGTGAAGCTAAAACTGTATGAGCATGTTCGATTGCATCAGATGTGGTCAAATAGTTATCTTCACCTGTGTTGATGATGATTTCTGCATAGGCAGATAATACTCTTGAGAAATATTGGTCAACAAAGGTTCTTTTCATGTTGATATCTCGAAAGATAATTCCATACAGTGAATCATTGAGCATCATATCCAAACGTTCTACTGCACCTAAAGTTGCAATCTCAGGCATACATAGACCTGAAGCATAATTGACAAGTTTAATGTATCTACCTTCAGCTTCGGATGCTTCATCAAGTGCTTGACGCATCAGTCTAAAGTTTTCCTGAGTTGCGAAAGTTCCACCAAATCCTTCCGTAGTTGCTCCATTTGGAATGTAGTCTAAAAGAGACTGACCTGTGCTTCTAATGACAGCAATGATGTCTGCACCTTTTTTAACTGCAGAGATGGCTTGTTTGATGTCTTCATAAATATTACCGGTCGCAACAATCACATATTTGTTGGGAGTTGATTTTTTCGGTGTTCTATCTAGCCATTCTCTACGAATTGATTTCATCTCATCAATCCGTGCCAAAGTCTTCTCGAAATAAGGCATTAAATCGCCTAAATAAGGGCTTTTTGGCAATTCTTCATAGACTTTGAGATTAATAGCACCCGATTGAACTCGATGCGCAATTTCATTGGGAGTTGCCATGTGTTCATGACATGCATACGATAGGTAATGACAGATACCTTTTGATAAATTGGCTTTTGAAAATACATGATCAACAACAACGTTCACAAGAGGAACCATCAGTTCATTCACTCCCACAACACCAAGCATTCTTAAAAGTGATCGCTCCACTGATACTGTCGTGTGCAAGTCGATGTGTGCTTGTACTTGTTTCGCAATGATGTTTGCATCATGCCTGCATCGAGATATCACTTTTGGATCGAGATTGAGTTTTCCCATTTCTATTCCTCTCCTTTCACATTGATGACTGGTAGATTCAATTCCCGTTGAAATCTTGTCATCATTTCGTTTTGATCATAGCAAGCACCATCCGGTCGAAATGGATTGATGGTCACCATCAAGATCGGAATGGGTCTTGCCACTTCGATTTGAATCTTAAAATGATTCAAGGCTCGAAGATGTTTTTGTGATGCCATCCATTTCGATGGATCTTCGATGATGAGTTTGATGGATTGAATGCTTCGATTGAAAATGCAATCGATGATGGATGAAGTGATTGCACCTTGAATATAGATGGCATCGACTTCATCTTGATGCTGGTCAAGAATGGATTCTAAGTTTTTTATCTTTTTTTCATCATGTTTCACAGAATGATCTTTGAGGTAAATTGTGATTCCTGCATGAGAATCCAATGCATATGTCGTTTTATTCATACTGAAAAGACTCAGAAGATCTCTGGTTTTTTTGATTGTCTCATCCATCACAGGACTAAAAGATGCTCCTGCTGCGAGTACAATACCTTCCATCACTTCAATATTGGAAAACGTAAGTCTATTGAAAGCACCATCAATCAAGATCTTATCACAATGTTTTTTCATTGTTTTCACGACTTGATTTAACTCTTGATTGGTTGATGGGCCTGCGACAATCACGGTTCCTTCAGATGCTATTTCTACAATCAAAATTTGCCCAAGTGGTGTAATGTAATCGGTATTTTCAATCACTTTCCATACAACATTGGATGATTCAAGACACGATAGAGTGGTTGCAACCACCATATTGGGTCTTACCATGATTGCTGGTTTTGGAAAAAAGTGAATTTGATCTAAAGGTTCACCATCCAACCCAATGGATGTCAGTCCAATTCTGATTTCAGGATAGATTTCAATGATCTTATTCAGTGTGGTTGTTTTTCCGGCATTCTTGGCAAGACCCATGATTCCGATGACGGATACACCATCAAGAATGTCTCTCACGATTCATACGCTCTTTTCTTTTTAATAACTCAGGTTCCATCGAGATTCGATTCCCCTCAAGCAATCCTGATATACCATCCAAACGGTGTGCTTTACAATCCTCACACGCACATTCGGATTTATAATTTTCAGGTTCACTGTATGTGGTAATGACACCTTCAAAGTTTCTCAAGATCACTTTGCCTGGAGCTTGCGATACAACATAGTTTGGCATCACTGGAATTTTTCCACCACCTCCAGGTGCATCCACAACAAACGTTGGGACAGCAAAACCGCTGATGTGTCCCCTTAATCCTTCGATGATTTCAATCCCCTTACTGATCGATGTTCTGAAATGTTCAATGCCTTTGGACAAATCACATTGATATAAATAATATGGTCTCACTCGAATCGCGATTAATCCCTTGACAAGTTTTCGCATGATATGTACACAATCATTCACACCTTTAAGAAGGACACTTTGATTGCCAACAGGTATACCCGCATCAGCGAGTCTGTCAATAGCAAGTTTACTTTCAATTGTAATTTCATCTGGATGATTAAAATGTGTATTCACCCAAATTGGGTGATATTTTTTGAGCATATTCACCAATTTCTCAGTCACACGCTGAGGCATAACAACAGGTGTTCTTGTCCCAAATCGAATCACTTGGACATGATCAATAGCTCTAAGTTTTTTCAAGATATACTCGATGCGCTCATCAGAAGCCATGAATGCATCGCCGCCTGAAAGGAGGACATCATTGACTTCTTCATGATTTTTGATGTACTCAATTGCTCGATCGATCTGCTCTATTTTCAATTCAGCATCTTTCTGACCCGCAAATCTTCTTCTTGTACAATGTCTGCAATATGTTGAGCACATATCGGTAATCAAAAAAAGTACACGATCAGGATAGCGGTGTGTGAGCCCAGGAACAGGTGAATCATGATCTTCTGCTAAAGGATCCAATAGATCATTTTTTCCCATCAATAACTCAGATCCAAAAGGTATAGCTTGCTTTCGGATTGGGCAATTCGGGTTATTTGGATCAATCAATGTTAAATAATATGGGGTGATGGCCATGCGTAAAGAACCGAGGACTTGCTCGATGGTATGCTCTTCTTCAGTGGTGAGTGTCATGTATTTTCTCAACTGAACCGCATTTTTGATTCGATTGGATGTCTGCCATTTCCAATCGTTCCAGTCATCATCGGACACATCTTTGAAGTATTGATATCTTCTTTCGAGATATGCCTGATTGAATTCTGCTTTCATATGTTTCTCCCTATGTGTATCGTCTCGTGAATAAATCGAATAATGCCTTACTTTCTCTAAAAATGTCAAGCGTGAATGTTGCATGTGATTCCGTATAACCATTTCCAATCATCATCGTAATGTCTTTTCCGACACCTTCAGCACCGAGTGCTGCCTTCGTAAAAGAGGTTGCCATAGAAAAGAAATATGCGATTCCATGATCTTTCGTGGTTAAAATGGTGGTCATTTCTGTGTTTTGAACATTGACAACATTGATGGTTAGATCTGCCAATCTACCCTGTGTCACACGATGAACCATTTCGTAGATGTGAATGCTTTCCGTCGCATCACCAACAAGTATATGATCACAATATCCAAGAGAATCTAATTCTCTTTTTTGGGCTTGATCATAAACTAATCCAATGACTATCCCTGTGGGTTTTACCATTTTGTGTGCTTGATAGCAGCAGAGAACTCCACTTTTACCTGCAGCACCAATGACAAATACCGTATCTCCTTTGTGTGCAAGCTTATTGACTTGTGCGGGAGCACCTGCAACATCCAATGCGGATAGGACAAGTTTTTCATCAAGATCTGGAGGCAAAATGGAGAAAAGTCCTGAATCAAAGAGAATCGCTTGTCCTACAATCCGCACCTGGTCGGTGTTTAAGTCGATATCAAGAATATCAACTAAATGGAGTGGTGTGAGTGAAAGTGATACCAGTGTTGCGATGCGCATGCCTTTTTTGAGGGTTTGATCATGAAACATGGATCCCACTTCACGTACAGTACCTATCAACATACCCCCACTTTTAGTGATAGGGTTTTGCATCTTACCTTGTGTTGTGATGATATCTTTCATCATCTGTCTCATTTTTGTCAAATCATCGTTGCAGGCATTTCGGATCTGATGAAAGGATGCTGAATCAATGTTTAAAATATCGACGTCAATCAAGACTTCATTCTCATAAATCATGGGTGTAGAGTCAATTTGATAAGCTGCTTGAGGTAGAACACCTTTAGGTTCGATGACTCTGTGTGTTCCATACTTGCATGGTGTCATTTGCGTTTTCCCCCGATTCCCAAAATCATTCTAGCTTCATTTGGCGATGCAATTTCTCTGCCAAAAGATGCTGCCATATGTGCAACTTTTTGAACCAAAACACCATTACCTTCAGCAAGTTTTCCTTTTTCAAGGTACAGATTATCTTCAAGTCCTACCCTGACGTGTCCTCCATGCTTGATCGAAAGTAAGGCAAGTGGAAATTCGTATTTGCCTATGCCAGCAACACTGAAGGTTGCATCCTTTGGAATGCTTTCTTTAAGAAATATAAAATCTCTTTCCTCTCCAGTCATTCCACCATTCACACCGAGAACAAAACTGAAATGCAAAGGTGCATGAATCAGTCCTTTTCGATGCAATCTAAGCACCTGATCAATATGTCCTTTTTCAAAACATTCAAGTTCTGGAAATATATTTCTATCCTTCATGATTTTTGCAAAATGAATGATATCATTTTCAGTATTGACAAATATAGAATCTCCACCAAAATTGAGTGTTCCACAATCTAAAGTCGCCATTTCGATGTCAAGTTCAGTCGGTTGTAATCTTTCCTCTCGCTTCATGCCAATGGCTCCACCTGTTGAAGGTTGGATGATAACATCAGGACATCTAGACCGTATTTTTTCGATGATTTTTTGATATCGATCTTGATCTTGTGTTGGAGTACCATCATCAAATCGTGCGTGAACATGGATAATCGATGCACCAGCAGAGTAAGCTTGGAAAGCTTGTTCAGCCATTTCATCAATCGTATATGGGACAAATGGATTGTCATTTTTAGTGACTTCTGCACCTGTGATTGCACAGGTGATGATGAGTTTATTCATGTTTTTTTCGTTGATGAATTAATGGAACCACACAGGTACCATATGCTTCAGTCGTCAAAATCTTTCTTTCTAAAACATCAGCGGCAGATGGTGATATTTCGGGTCTCGCTTCAATCACTTTGTAACATTTGAAATGCATTTTACGTGAAGTGTTGCCGACTGTAGTGATTTCGCCAACCACTTCAATAAAATCACCTGCATGCAAAGGTGCAAAAAAATCGACCTTTTCATAAGCTCTAAGCAAACCCTCATTACCATCATGATGAATCAACAATTCGGTTGCAATATCGCCAAACAACCCAAGTACTCTTGCACCGTCAACCAAAGATCCTCCATAATGGGCATCCTGTTGACTTAGTCTTAACCGGTGAACCACTCTTTCCATACTATACCTCCATGATTTTAACTTGATTAATCATCAGTTTAGCTTCTGTTTGTTTAACGATGTCATCGATGGTGACATCGGGATGTCTTTCAATTAAATGTAACCCGTCTTCTTTAACTTCGATGACTGCCAGTTCAGTCACAATTAAATGGACTCTTCGATAAGCAGTCAGTGGCAATGTACAACGTTTCTTGATTTTAGGTTCTCCTGAAGATGTTGTATGCGTGGTTGCAATGATGACTTTTTTTGCACCTGTCACTAAATCCATAGAACCACCCATTCCTGGAACTAATTTACCTGGAACAATCCATGAAGCTAGAGAACCTTCTTCATCGACTTCGAGTGCTCCAAGAACCGTAACATCGAGGTGACCACCTCGGATGATCACAAATGACAAATCTGAATCAAATAAAACAGCGTGTTTGAGTAAGGTAGCAAATTGCCCTGAGGGGTTTGTTAGATTTTTATCAATGTGATTGGGATCTGCCAAGGGTCCAAGTCCGATGATCCCGTTTTCACTTTGAAGATAAATATCGATATCTTTTGGCACGTAATTTGCCACAAGTGTTGGTATACCGATTCCAAGATTAACCAAATTTCCATCTTTCAGTTCTTTAGCAATCCGTTTCGCAATGATGTGTTTACTTTCCATCTTGAACACCTCCTAAGATGTAATCAATGAAGATGTGTGGTGTGATGATGTGTTCAGGATGGATGTCTTCGACTCTTTTTTCGACAAGAGCAATCACTAAATCGGCTGCAGTTGCCATGATGGGATTGAAATTTCTGGCTGATCCTGAATAGGTGAGACTTCCAAGTGGATCTGCATGATAAGCGTTAATCAGTGCAACATCTGCACGAATGGGTTCAGCCAAAATATACGGTTTTCCTTTGACATGAATGATTGTTTTACCCTCTTCCGCAGGAGTATGGAGTCCAGTAGGTGTCAAGATGCCTCCTAAACCACTCCCATGTGCCCTGATCTGATCGACGAAGGTACCTTGTGGAATGAGTTCAACTTCGATTTTCTTCTCACTCATGAGCCTACCTGCATTCGGATTTGTTCCAATATGGGTGACAACTAGTTTTTTCACTTGATTGTTGATGAGCAGTTTACCAATACCTTGATTCGGATAACCTGCGTCATTGGCAATGATGGTTAAGTCTTTGACGCCACTTTCAACCATATAGTCAATCAATAACTCAGGTGTGCCGCAAGTCAGGAACCCCCCGATCATGATGCTCATGCCGTCTTTGATCATCTCTTGAAACTGTATTTTCGTGATTTGCTTTTTCATCAGTGTTTTCCTTCCTTGGCATCATCACAGCTTCACCTGTGAGCATACACTCGCCTTCTTGGCTAAAAATTTCCGTCGTAAAGATCACACGGTTCTTTTCTAGTATAATCTCTTTCACTGTAATCTTTACAGTGAGTTGCATTCCAGGATAGACAGGTTTTAGGAATTTCAAAGACTGACCACAATAAATGGTGCCTTCCCCAGGATATTCCATACCAAAAATCTTAGAAAATAGACAACCGACCAACATGCCATGGACAATCGGTGTTTTAAAAATGGTTTTTTTACAATACTCTTCATCAAAGTGTGCTAAATTCATATCTCCTGTCAGTTCTCCAAATTTTCTGATGTCATCACACGTGATGACTCTTTGGTAACTTCGAGTGTCTCCAATCTGCATTTTTCTGATCATAATGGCTCCTCTCTTGAAAATAAAAAGAACTGTTGGCAAACAGCTCTCCATTTGTTCAAAATGGCAATGAAGGAGGTGTATCCTCAATCATCAAGGCGGATAAAGGGACTTTATCAGGCTTTCGGCGGCATACTCCTTCGTGATTCACAGGATATCCCATCCTATGGTGAATCAGTACACAATAGACCGCGCCTCTGTATCGTATCTAGTTCTATTATAATCGATGAATGTAAGCGCTGTCAATGAAAAATCGTTCGAATTGTGAGCTTTGCTCAGTTTCATTTCATCCTTTGGCAAGAGTGAAATTGACACTATTTGCATATGTTGATTAAAAAGACTATAATGTGAGATATAAGGAGGAATTCAAATGAAAGAGTATGTAAGATTCATTGATGGTTTACCCTGGATCATTCGTGTTATTCTGGCTTTACCCGGTATCGATGGCATTGCTTATGGAATCTATCGTATAGCAAAAGGTCTAGACAAGAAAGACAACACAATGCTTTTTGTAGGGATTCTCTGGTTATTTTTAGGATTTGCAATATTTTGGATTATTGACTTATTTCAAGTCATATTTACTGGAAAAGTGACATTCTTTGCATAAAAAAGAAGGCGGTTCGTTAAGAATCGCCTTTTTTGATGTCAAAATATACCACATGTCTCAGTTTACCACCATACCTCAACACATTTTCAGCTGAAATATAGAAGCCTGATTTCATGAAATTGTTCAAACTGTGTAAGTTTTTCGGTGATACTGTTGCACAAATCAAATCATAGTTATTCTCTTTGGCAAAGTGAATTGCTTCCTCAATCAATCTTTTTTGTATACCTTGCTTACGATATCTCAAATCAACGAGCATCGTGTCAATGGATAATACTCGAGTCAATAAAGAGATCTCCTCATTTGAACGATAGACACTACGATTGATATTCTTAACTGGTTTCAGTCCAACATAGCCCATCATACCCCAACGTGACTTTTCAATCCGTACTTCCTTCTTGAGTACCATCGTTTTCAAGGATAAAAAACTACTGGGGGCGAATAACTCTTGATCATCTTTTTCAGTTGCTTTTAAAGATCTTCTTTGCATCGCCCAGATGGCAAATACATCTTTTGGTTTTGCTACTTGAATACCATATGCAACTTCTTTGTTCGTCAAATATTCGATGCATTTGGGATGATGCTCAAATAAATTGTTTTCCCATAGTACAATCACATCACTCACTCGTTTTCCACTTTTTTTCATCTTGCGCAAGCGATGTTTTGTCCATTTATCATAGAGCTTGAAAATATTGATGTATGAATCAATCAGTTTGGGAGCTGTCAATTCAGTTTCTTGGACAACCTTATTATGAATCATGATGAAAAAACGATATCCAAAGAGATCATCAATGGTCTCAATCTTGATGATTCCTTTCACAATCAAATCGTGAAGAGTCTCGAAAAAGGTGAGATAAACAACAAATGAAACAACATCATCTTCACCAATCTTTGAAGGATCTTCAGGTTTTCTGTAGTCATGTTCGAGTTTTTGATAAAGTGAGCAAATGAGACTGTTGGATGTAAAGTCACGATTTAAACTTGCCACAAACTCTGCTTCTTTTAATTTTCTCGTCTTATTCGACTCATAAATCAGTTTGAGTAATCCAATCGCAGCCCCAATGAGTGCTGCACCTTCAACATATTTCATCAACTCATCAAAATAAACGGCACCTAGAATCAATATAAAAATGACAATAAAAAAGATTAAGCCATATTGCTTCAATCTCTGATTATCCATGATCAACCCACACCCTTTATGCTTTATTTAGATTTATTATATCATTGTTCTTCTGTTTTAGGATATCAATTAAAAAACTGACCCATGACAGGTCAGTATTTTTACTTTGTTTCAAGATAATAATGTTTCGTTTGTTCCAAGAGTAACTTTTTAAGTGGCTCATACAACCAGTAGATCGAAAGAAAATTGCTGACCGCCATCACCATCTCAAAAGGCAAATCCATGATGAAATAGGTCAAAAATGGAATTCCAAGAACAAATACAGAGATGGGTATGAATGCCCAGCCATAAATGAATCCAAACAATAATCCCGTACATGCAAGATGAATTGGAGATTCAAGTTTCTTAAATACGGTTTGAAGCAATACTGGAATCATCATATAGCCCACAAACATCGAAATGAAATGTAGCGGAATCACAGCGCCAAAAGGAGATAAAGTATTGTAGAGAATGACATGAATGATGATAATCAGTGTTGTTCTCTTAAATCCAAGAACTTTTGAGTATAAAACGAGAAGTAAAACCGTGGTCTGAACATTCGGAAGAAAAGACAGTGCAATTTGCTGTACCAGCAAAATCGCTGAAAGAATGGCAATCAATGCCACATCTTTCGTTCCTTGATGCAATTTACTCAAATGTCATCACCATACTTCCTCTACCTTGATTTTAATCCGATCTTGATCATCAAATGCCAATTGCATCACGCCTTGGGGGGTCAGCTTGAATTCAGATCCATCCCATTTGTAGATGGATAAGTAGGTATGTTGCCAATCCGTCATCAATTCAAATGTCGTTCCTTGAATCCCCAGTATCACTTTATCGGATGTTCCAAAACTGGAAAATGTATAACTGCATGTATCATCTTGTTGATACGCCTGATTTGCACAGGTCAGTTCAAAATGGGCTTGTAATAGATCATAAAATGTCATGCCTTCTTCAAAACTCAACCACGCTTCATAAACAATCGTACCCGATTCATCTTCTAATATCAGCTCAATTTCACCAGATTCCAAAGCATGATTATTGGTTTGTAACAGTCTGATTGCTGTAAAAACGCTCGCCAGAGCGATGATACTGACGATGAATTTGACAGCAAGTTTTTTCATCATTGGACCTCAAAAGGAGTCAATTGAAAGAGATTGAATGCGGGATTTCCATAAACATCTCGATACAATTTATAAGCTACAAGTGCAGCAAACACTTGAGGAGTCGAAAACATCAGATCTGCACTCTCCGAATCAAGTGTCCATTTGAATGCACCTTCTTCACTGTACAGCAAGAGCGCTTCAATCAGATCAACACCCTCAGTCTCGAAATCCACACCTCTTGGATTGATTCCAAATGAAACAAGACCTAAGATAACTGCTGCAGTTGATGATGCATTGGAGCTACCCCATGCTGATACACCTGTAGCGGTTAAATTCTCTTGGATGAAATCGATATAACTATCCTTCGCAGCATCGACTTGAAGAACATCATGATAGGGAGAAATCGCGAGCATTGCCATGCCTGCAAAGTCTGAATCCATATAGGTTGGAAAGGTTGAAATGATTTGACTAATCAATTGATTAATGGTTGCATCACGATTTTCAATCAAAGAATATGCCGTGAGAAGGGCGATCGATTCGTAGTGATTTGCCGGTGTGAATCCATCAAGTGCTAAGATTGTTTCATCTTGATTCAAGGAGAAAATGGTTTCATATATCGTTGTCTTCATCGCATTTGCTATCGAATCTCTTGAAAGTAAGGATGCAGGTGTAGAAATCCATGCAGAAAGCGCAGGAACATCGTATCCTTTCGTGTAAAGTTGATGAATGGCAGCAGCGACATGATGATCTGTCATCGTATTTGAAAGATAAGTATCTAAATAAGTGTCAATAAACAATTGAATCAAACGATCCACTTCCAAATCGGTTTCATCCAAAAGTGTGACTTCAACAAAACTAATTTTGGTACCGTCAGTTACCGTCACTTGATCAAGACCCACTGTGGATGAGACACCATCCACAAATAAAGAATAGTAATAATTATATGTCACACCATATTCGGTTGGGTAATTCCCACCAACACCGTTGATGAACGTTCCTAATGAGAAAACTGTGTAATCTAATCCAATAGCCTCATCAATCAGTTCAACCAAATCCAATGTAGACTCAGGGTCAAAAGTAATCCTTTGTGAAATGATGATATCCCCTTCGAGATTCACAACTTCAACAGTAAATGTATCTTTTTCATCATCTTTCGTACACCCAGCGATGGTGATGAAAACAAGCAGTAAAACAACAACCAGTAAGATCTTTTTCATGTCCATTCTCCTTATAATAAATATAAAATCCACATCTCTGGTGATGTGGAAAATAGACAAAAAAGAAATTTTTGCCCTTCTCAACCCCAGAAGATGACTTCAGTTGATGTTCGGTAGGTCTCCCGGCTTGACTTCATCCTAATTTGCGCCTTCCCGCTTTCGCAGTGGCCTATCGCATTTCGTCCGTCTCACGGTTGCTGGGACAGCTTGAGATTGCTACTCAATTCCCTGTTATGTTGCACGCAACACCGATCCATCGATTCAGTTACTTCAATTATAGACTAGGTATCTACTTGAATCAATACCCCTATCCAAAAATAGTCTCTATTTATAATGAAACTGTTTTACTTCATTTTTCAAGATGCTTGTAGATTGTTTCGAGCAATGTCTTTTTAGAAACATTCATCATATCCATCAGGTTTTTAACCTGATGCTCATACTGATGTTTCAAGATTTGATCTTCCAATCCTGGTAAGTTAATCAGCACATTCATGCATGCTCCTTCAATGGCTGTAGAAAGCATCAAAACACTGACACCAAGATCCGAGATAGCTGATGTATTGCCATATTTTAACAACATTGGAAGTTGATGAAGTGCAGATAAAGACAGTGTTGCAACTTTGATTGGAACACGGATGGCTTCTGTTGTTCCTTCTTGAATCTTTTGATTTCTCTCAAGCACTTCAATGGCATTATTCTTAGGCATTTTATAAGCTTTCATGATGAGATTGAATGCATTGGTATCTTCATCAATCAATGCTTTTAACTCATCTTTGATTAAAATCAGTGCTCGATTGACATCGATGAATTCATATTGAATTTCTTGAGGTAACGCTAAAAACTTCTTCTTTTCAACCGTCAAATGTCCAACCATACGGGATAAAGCAACACCCATGGTTGCACAAAGTGCACTCACGGATCCTCCTCCAGGAGTTGGACTATTGGAGTCAATGGCTTCAACAAAATCTTTTAATGTGTAATCATAGAGTTTCATATTTTCCTCACAATCTGTCTATTGAGGACAACCAGTTTTCCATCAATAAAGACATCTTTTGTATGATTAATACCATAATGATAAAGCATGTACGATAAATTAGGAACATTCAGTAAAACGATATTGGCATGTTTTCCGGGCTCCAGTGATCCATGCGTTTCATGAATACCCAGATGATATGCAGGATTTAATGTGGTGGCATTCAAAATCTCTTCTGGCTTCATATCGTAATGTTGATAAGCCAGTTGCATGATGAACTGAAAATTTTCTGTAGGACAACTTCCCGGGTTATAATCACCTGAAATGGAGACGATACATCCTGCATCCAGAATTTTGCGTGCGGGTGCGTATTTTTTCTTTAAATAAAACGAAGTCCCAGGCAATAAATTCGCGGCTACATTGCTTTTTGCAAGTTTTGCAATATCGGAATCCGTGATACTCATCAAATGATCAATCGAAGTTGCTTCCAAGTCAATGCCTAATGAAGTCCCACCGATCGATTTCATTTCATCGGAATGTAACTTGATTTTAAATCCCATTGCATGCGCACTCATCAAAATATGTTTGGTATCTTCAACAGAGAACACACCTTCCTCACAGAAAACATCCACCGCTTCTGCAAGTCCGTTTTTTTTGATAAACTTCAAATCTTCAATCACTTCATCGACATAATCATCTTTATAGTGCGTGTATTCAATCGGTATCGCATGTGCACCCATGTAGGTTGATAGAATATGGATAGGATGGTCTTTCGATAATTCTCTAGCTACAGAGAGTTGTTTAACCTCGGTTTCAAGATTCAATCCATATCCACTCTTGGCTTCAACAACCGTAACGCCATAGAGCATCATTTCATCGAGTGACTGGTAAGCTTTTCGATACAGTTCTCCAAAGGATGCTTGTCTTGTTTTTTCAACCGTATTCAAAATACCTCCACCGGATTTCAAAATATCCAGATAGGGTACGCCTGCTTTCATTTTGTCATATTCCATCTCGCGAGAACCTGCATGCACCAAATGGGTGTGTGAATCGATGAGACCCGGAATCGCAATGGCACCTTTCGCGTCATGTAAAACCGTATATTCTGAAACATGTTGATCAAACGAACCTGTCGATACTGCTAAAATACGATCACCTTGGACAGCAATAAAAGCACGATCGAGAGAATAGAGTCTCGACATGTTTTTACCCCGAATGGGTGGAACGATATAGGGTGTATACACCGTGTTGATGTTGTAAATGATGAGATCTGCTTTCACAGTACCCTCCTATACATTAGCCTCAATGATCTTATGTTTTGAAAATCCTCTAAGTTTTAAATGTTTGATGGATAACTCAGTTAATGTTTCAAGACTCATCTGTTTATCATAAGTCTGCTGGGATGATTGCATGTAATATTTGACAGAGTCCATTAATGCTTCCTGGGGTATTAGACCTATCACCTCGGAACCTGTAATACTGACTTGATAGCGTTTGGCTTCCATGACTACGGTTTCAAAGATTCGATAGATTGGGTTTTTCTTATAATCCAATATATTCATAGTGACCTGTACACAATTCATCTCAGACAATGTTGCAGGTCCTGCTTGAATGTATTGAAATCCACCAGAGGATTGTCGAATTGCTTTTGCAATGAATGAAGCTACTTTCTCATCGGTCGTATTCAAATCAATGTTGTAAGCCACTAAAGGCATTCTCGCACCAATAGCAACCACTCCAAAGGTTGGATGAATCATGGGTTGACCATAGTCTGGTTTCCATTCCGGCAATGTGATCTTTGTCGACATGCCTTCAAACTCACCTTTTCGAATATCCGGCAATTGGATACGGTTATCCTGTGTAGCTGCCTTCGCATATAAGTATACAGGAATTTGATGCATATAGGACACATGAATGGCTAAATCCTTGGCACATTCAATACATTCTTCCATGGTGATATTCGAAATAGGGATGAAGGGAACCACATCAACTGCTCCCATTCTGGGATGTTCACCTTTGTGCATTCTCATGTCAATTTTTTCGATTGCACGTCTAAAAAACTCAATCAAAGGGAGAATCATGAAATGAGGATCACCAATCAATGTGATGACTGTTCGATGATAGTCCTGATCTGGTTCATAGGAAATCAATTGGAATCCTTGTTGGTTCTTTAAAGGTTCAACGATGTATTCAATGATATCTAAGTTTCTACCTTCGCTGATGTTGGGTACGCATTGAGCTATTCTATTCATGTTTTTTTCCTTTGTAGTGATGGATGACTTGATCCAAAAGTGATGGGTCTGCATGTTCAGGGAGTGTGATCGTGGTGTGTGATTGAGTCTGATGATACATCTTGACAGTCTCAATGGCGTGAGGGTTTTGTGCCCATGCTCTTCTGGATACCCCTGTCATGACATCATGAAGCATTGCACTTTTTAAGATGGCATCACATCGCTTCGATCCGTCTAGAACCATACCATAACCGCCATTGATGGATTTACCGATACCGACACCTCCACCGTTGTGTAAAGCGACTAAACTCATTCCACGACTTGCATTGCCTAGTGCAACTTGGGTTGCCATTTCAGCCATGATATTACTGCCATCCTTGATGTTTGATGTTTCGCGGAAAGGACTATCGGTTCCACCTGTATCATGATGATCTCTACCGAGCATGATGGGTCCTATTTCTTTATTTCTAACCATTTCATTGAATTTGAGTGCAATTTTTAAGCGCCCATATGCGTCTTGATATAGTATACGTGCTTTTGTACCGACAACGAGTTGATTGGATTTGGCATGCTTGATCCAAAGATAATTATCCATATCCTGGAATCTTCTGTTTTGATCAATCATGTCCATGGCTGCTTGATCGGTTAAATCTAAATCATGATCACTTCCTGATAGACAAACCCATCGGAATGGTCCATAACCATAGTCAAAAAGGATGGGACCCATGATATCTTCAACATAGGACGGATAGATGAAACCTTCTAAATCATCGTGTCCGTTTTTGCAGATGGAGGTTTCTCCTGTATCGTAGATTGCTTTTAAGAATGAATTGCCGTAATCAAAAAAGTATGTACCTTGTTGTGTCAATTTTTGTATGGCTTGATAGTGTCTGATCAAACTTTCATTGACTTTACGATTGAATAATTTGGGATTGTTTTTGAGTAATTGAGTGCGTTCTTCGAATGTTAAACCGACAGGACAGTACCCACCTTCGTACACAGCATGACAAGAAGTTTGATCCGATAACAGATCAATAGGATGTTGATTTAATATGGCGTATTCGAGTAGATCGACGATGTTACCATGATAGGCAATGGCAATCGCCTGTCCTTTTTTCTGAGCATCTGATGCGGTCATAAAGGCTTCATGAGGCGATGAATAGACTTGATGAATCCAACCTTGTTTCAATCTGGTTTCGATTCTAGATGGATCTACTTCTGCGATTAATGCAACTCCACCAGCAATTTGGCATGCCTTACCTTGAGCACCACTCATCCCACCGAGACCCGATGAAACAAACAGTTTCCCCATCAGGTTTTGATCAGGTTTTAAACCAAGTTTCATTCTTCCTGCATTCAGCAATGTTGAATAGGTTCCATGGACAATACCTTGTGGTCCGATGTACATTAAACCTCCAGCAGTCATCTGTCCATAATTGGCAACACCGATGGCGGATGCTCGATTGAAACTATCAGCATGATCAAACTGTCCAATCATTAAACCATTGGTAATGACGACTCGAGGTGAGTTTTTGCTAGATAGAAAGAGACCTAAAGGGTGACCCGACATGATGATGAGTGTTTGATTTGAATGCATGATTTCCAAGTACTTTTTGATTAAGGTGTATTGCATCCAGTTCTGACAGACTTGGCCCGTTTCTCCATACGTCACCAGTTCATAGGGATAGAGGGCAACATCAAAATCCAAGTTATTATCCATCATGACTTGGAACGCTTTTCCTTCAAGAGTGAAACCCTGATACTGATCGATTGGTTTTCCTTTCAGATGTCCTTCGGGTCGAAAGCGGTAACCGTATATACGGCCTCTTTCCATCAACTCTTCCATGAATTCACCTGCAAGTATAGGGTGCCACTTTTCAGGTATGTATCGTAATGCATTTGAAAGTGCGAGTTTGATATCGGACTCGGATAAATTTGATGATCTTTTTGGAGCTCTTCGGATGCCTTTCACAAAGTCTTGTTTATCTGGAAGAGTCTTAAATAAGTCTTCGATACTGATGGTTTTATGCTTCATTTCTCCTCCGTTACAAAAACGTCATCAATGAACGCTTGGCTCATGACCAGTGATTCAATCTGATGTAAGTATGGATACATGAT
>JANJXB010000089.1 GCA_024709245.1 Acholeplasmataceae bacterium
AAGGTGATGTTGGGTCCATCCACATCGTCAGTCGCATTGAATTTCGCTTTGATTTGATCATTTGAAAGTGGCGTATCAGTTGTATAAATATAAATGGATGAAGGACCTGTAATCGCAGGTCCGAGTCGGTCAACAAGTGCAATATGAAGCGGAGTTTCACTTTGATTCCCACTCCGGTCGGTTGCTCTTAACCGAATCTGATAATTTCCTACTGTGGTCGCTTGAGAATATGTATCTTCGATGATGGATAATTCTGAGGGTAGAATCGTATCGACATTATCCGTAACGTGTAAAGTGTTGATGATTTCTGTTACGGGTAATTTTTGGTTCAATGGAATCTCGATGATTCCTTCGGTATGAATGATGGGTGCGGTTAAGTCAAATACTTTGATGTCCAGAATGTATCGTTTACGTATTTGATTGTAGAGCGTTGAAAAAACGACTTGATAATCACCTGGAAGTTGATTGCTTAGAGAATATGTGTCAGATTCGATGGTTTTGGTTAATGTATTCCCAAAAGGGTCCTTTGCTGTAATCAAATCATCAAGATCCTCAATGGATAGACGATTGTCATAATCCATCGGCAGTAAGCCTTCAGATACCAGTTGATCATCTTCATGAAGGTAAGGTTCAAACCCAGGAAATTCTAGATAAGTACCTTGATATAAAATGATGTTATACACATCGGATTCATCATCAATGGGCATCCTAGATATTCTAAACTCAATGTCCTCGGCCGTTAATTCGAGATACACTCTGCTGTTGATCATGTCTGTTTCAAAGTAAATATCTCCCGAGTAAGGTCCTGGAAAGAATTCAACTTCAATCCATAGATCACCTAGACTAGATAAATGCCTACCTAAAGTATCAAAATCAATCACAAGTGTATACTGTTCATGTTTGACCAAACGTATGTGAGAAATGGTTTCTGCAACATACTGATAGGGATGAACCTTTAAATTGGATAAACTCAAATAGTTCAATCCTGGTCTTTGATCTTCACCTGAAGCATTCGAAGATAGACTCGTAAAAAGTAAACTGAACAATAAAATGGAAATCATCGTTAATTTTTTCATCTGTATTCCTCCTGACATATGATAGTCCGAAAGTGTTAAGATTACTTCAAAACAAAAAAAAGAACCCCAAAGGAGCTCAAACATTCAAGTGATGGCAGGGCTAGCTGGATTCGAACCAACGATGATAGGGTCAGAGCCTACTGCCTTACCGCTTGGCTATAGCCCTGTCTCAGAGCGTGATGGGGGTTAATAATGGCAGGCCCAGCTGGATTTGAACCAACGATGAGGGAGTCAAAGTCCCTTGCCTTACCCCTTGGCTATGGGCCTAACTAAAGTGGGGCGGCTGAAGGGAGTTGAACCCTCCAATGTCGGAGCCACAATCCGATGCGTTAACCGCTTCGCCACAACCGCCCTGTGATAGCGCAATTACTATTATACAATAAAACTCCTTTTTGTAAAGTGAAATTATGTAAATTTGGTCTTTTAGTTGTTTATTACATAAAATTCTAGTATTCTATTTTAGAAAGGTGTGAATCCTATGCTTAAATGGCTTGTTCGATTTCTTTATATCATGATTATCTCGATTGCAACTGTCTATGTTTATGGCAGTGCAAACTATTCCAGACTAGAGGCATATTATACTGAATATATGCAAGATTCTCTCGATGATACCGATACTTATTTAGAAGGCATCAATACATTGATGGGTATCGATTATTATCGTGAAATCTCTTCTGTTTTGTACACCTCAGTGGATAATCAATTCCAAATGAATCTAGGGATCTATGCCATCGGAGCAACCTTCAATGATACGCTCTACGATGGAGTGATGATCTTTGTCAATGATGTCGTGATTACAGAAGATGGCGAAGTGGTTGACAATCCAATTCTTAAACTTTCTGTCAAATTATCAGAAGCTACTTACAAGAGTGGTGAAACATTCACTGATGTTGCGACAGTTGTATTTGATCCAACCAAAGAATTTCCTTATTCCTATGTACCTGCAGTCTTTTTACTCAAAGCGGACAACTATTTGAAAGTTGTTGATTCGGATGTGATTGCTTCTCTTGATCGACTCACCATCGCTTACTCAAACGGTGAAACCGATGCAGAAGGTGCTTATGAATATTCTGAAATCTTATTGTTTGCTGGAGCCGATGAACTCATCAGTGATGCTGCACACATCAAAATCGATGACTTCGTAGTGACAACTGAAAGCTATTCTGTCAGTGAATTACTCGAAGGAGATCAACCTACTGAATCCGAAATTGCATCACTTGGGCTCATCACTTCAAGAGGTAATCTTAAGGAATTCAATGGATTAATCTGGAGAACAATGATTGTGTATGCTCTTGTTGTGATTGCACTGACTTATGTTCTCTTCTTCAATAAGTATGTCATGGAGAAAATCAAAGAAAAGCGTGCATTGAAGAATCCAATGGGACCCAAAAAAGTCATCGATGCTGAACCCATATTTAAAGATATCGATCATTCAAAAGAAGATGGAAAGTAAAATCCATCTTTTTCTTTTAATCAATTGCAAATCGGTAACGGCTTATGCTATACTTATACATGCGCTTAGGGGTATAGTGTCAACGGTAGCACACCGGTCTCCAAAACCGTCAGTGCGGGTTCGAATCCTGCTACCCCTGCCATCCTGTACATTCAACTGGAACTCAAGTTCCGGTTTTTTCTTTTAAGATAAAAAAGTGCTTCCTAGGAAACACTTTATTTTGAGGATTTGAGGGGTATTGAAACCGTCATGGTAGTCCCTTTAGAAAGTGCGGATTTCAAATCGATACCACCATTGTATTTCATGACGATATGTTTGACAATCGCTAAACCTAATCCAGTTCCACCATCAAGTCTTCCTTTATCCACTCGATAGAATCTTTCAAATACGCGTTGTTGGTTGTCTTTGGATATTCCAAATCCTTGATCTTTGACAATAAAGATGACTCGATCATCTTCCATTTGTAGAACGATATCGACCGTTTTGTTTTCATCACTGTATTTAATCGCATTTTCAATTAAGTTCTTAAACAACTTTTGCATGTCAATGGGATCACAAAACATTGAAATCGGTTGATCTTTTTTGGTCAATTTCATCTTTCTTTGGGTTGCATATGGGTTCAGTTGATCGATCACACTCGTCAGAAGTGTATCAAGTCTTGTCTCTACGTACTGCTTTTCCTTGAGATTTTCAAGTCTTGATAGCATCAACATGTCTTCAACCAAAGCTGTCATCGTCTCTGTTTGTTTGACGATGCTATGTGCAGATTTGAAAACATCATCCCCCTTGACCAATTGATGTTCAATCAATTCTGCATGACCTCGAATTGCAGTGAGTGGGCTTTTGAGTTCATGGGAAGCATGGGAGAAAAAATCCCGTTTCATTTGTTCGATGGCGCGCTCAGAAGACACATCTTTGCATATAACCAGGACTGATGCATTGGATTTTGATTCATGTCTGATTGCAATATGGAAGACCTTTACCTCTAGAAGCTTCTCATCGATTTTTGCATCAAAGACAAAGTTTTCATGCTTTTCGATGGATTGGTGAATCGCATTTTTGATTTGATAATCACGAATTTGAACATAAGCGGGTTGTCCGATTGCTTCTTCAGTTAAACCCAAATAAGATTGAATATCTCTATTGAAATAGATCAGTTCTTCGTTCTCATTGAACAACATGACACCTTGTTTGATTTCATCTAAAATCTTATCGAGTTGGAACTTATACGATTCGATTGAACTCAAGTGTTTCATCGTCTCCAAGTTGATTTCATTCATCTCGTGTATGATCTCATTGATCTCGGGGTAAGGTGAAAACAGTGACATCATCTGATAGTTTCCACGATTCAATTCAATGAGTCCTTTTTTCACTTGACTCCATGGAGTAAGCAAATTCTTATTGACTTGAACTAACCCTAAATAGTATAAAACAATCCATAGAATGGAGGTTAAGACCAATATCCAAACTAGTCTTGTGTAGACAATCATTTGGGGTTCAATCGGTACAGCAACTCTGATATAGTTCCCATCGCTCATAACTTGCGCGATGTAAAGTAAATCCATATCGATGGTGACTGATCTTCTCGTATAGACGGTTCCTGGATCTTTGATCTCAGGACGACCGCTCTTATCTGTACCCACTGTATCATCGTGTGTATCTGCAAGTACAAAAGCTTGATGATCTAAAATTGTTATTCTTCGATCATTATCATTTTGATAGGCTTCTACAAACTCAGTGGGTGTCCCTGAAAAACCTTCATAAGCGAGTTCAATTTCTTCGACTAAAAAGGATAAAAGTTGGGTTTGATTGGATTTTTGAAAGTTTGAAATTGCGATAAAGACAATCATAAAAAACAGCGTAAAAGCGCTTAATAAAAGGATGATGTTGTTTTTAATGATGGCTTTCTTCATTCGATCTGATATCCTATTCCTCTAATAGTTTTGATTTCAGGGGTGGCTCCGTTTAAATTCATTTTTGATCTCAGTGATTTGATGTGCATGTCAAGAGTTCTCGTTTCTCCAATGAAATCAGTTTCCCAAACTTGTTTAAAAATAGTCTCTTTAGTGACAACTGAATCCTTAAATTTCATCAAAAGTTTGAGAATAGCATATTCTTTGTTCGTTAGGTATACTTCGTTGTTATTCATCGTACATGTATGCTTTTTTTCATCAAGAATGACATTTTGAACTTGGTATGATTTGTCTTCGGATACTCTTCTGAGTTTCGACATGATTCTTGATGCCAACTCAAGAACACCAAAGGGTTTGGTCATGTAATCATCTGCACCATAATCTAAAGCGATGACTTTATCCATTTCAGTCTGTAATGCAGAAATCATCATCACAGGAATGTTTTGATCCTGAGATCGAATGTATTTTAAGACATCCAGTCCTGACATATCTGGAAGCATGATGTCAAGCAAAACCATATCGGGTTTGCCCTTGCGAAATGCTTCGATGAAATCGTTACCCTTCGAAAATCCTTTGCCAATGATTCCAGCATGTTCAATGGTTTTCTCGATGATGTATCCAATTGCTTGATCATCTTCAACATAATAGATGACTGCCATAAAAAGTCCTCCTAAAACAACAGTGTGTTCTTGTGTGCTCCAGTATCCATAAAAATAATCCATTCAGCGATATTGACCGCATGGTCACCCACACGTTCGAAATATTTGGCTACCATCAATACATAGATGGCTTCATTCGGATCTAATTTTTCGTTTTTAAGTTCATTGGTCATTTTGACGATCAATTGTTGAAATAATGAGTCAACCTCATCATCCCTATTGATGACTTCTTTTGCCTTCACAGTATCAACAGTCACCAAAGCTTGAATACTTCCTAGAACCATTTGTTCCACAATCTCTGCCATTTTTGAGGTAATCGGAAGCATTCTTGGATTTCTCGTATCTTCCAAATGCATGGTCATTTCGGCGATGTCACTGGCATGATCACCGATACGTTCCAAGTCAGTGATTAATTTCAATATGCCCGTTACAAGTCTTAAATCTCCGGCAAGTGGTTGTTCTTTCCAGATGATTTTAAGTGCGTTTTTCGCGATTTCCTCTTCATAGCGATCTACTTCTTCATCCTTTTTCATGACAGATTCAGCAAGAACCTTATCCGTAGCCTTAAAGGCGAGTAGACCTTGTCTAAGGTTAGAGAGAGCCAAATCAGCCATTTGCGCGACTTCTTTTTTGAGTGCTTCAATCGAGTGAAGCAATGATTGTCTAAGTGTCATAGTGATGCCTCCATTATATCATATCAACCGAATCTACCGGTGATATATTCTTCAGTTTTCTGATGGTCCGGTGTTGAAAATACATGAGCTGTATCGCCATATTCAATCAATTCTCCCATGAGGAAAAATGCTGTTTTATCTGAAATACGAGCTGCTTGTTGCATGTTGTGCGTGACGATGACGATGGTATATTGCTTTTTCAAATCCATAATCAAATCTTCAATGCGCTGTGTTGCAATCGGGTCCAGTGCACTTGTAGGTTCATCCATCAATATCACTTCAGGCTCCATTGCAATCGTTCTTGCAATGCACAAGCGTTGTTGTTGTCCACCGGATAATTCCATCGCAGATTTTTGCAAACGATCTTTGACTTCATCCCATAAAGCTGCTTTCTTAATGGATTTTTCAACGATTTCATCAAGTTCTTTCTTACTCTTGATACCCTGACAACGTGGACCATACGCAACATTATCATAAATGCTCATCGGAAATGGATTCGGTTTTTGGAATACCATGCCAACACGACGTCTTAAATCGATGGCATCGTATGTTTTTAAATTGATATCCTCTTCATGATAGTGAACACTACCTTCTACTCTGCATGATGGAATCAAATCGTTCATACGGTTGAGTATTCTCAAAAATGTCGATTTTCCACAACCTGATGGTCCAATGAATGCAGTGACTTGATGTTCTACAATGTCCATCGATATGGATTTAATCGCTTGGAAATCACCATAAAATAGATTCAAATTTTCGATTTTAAAGACTGGTTTCATAAGGCACTCCCGTTAAATTTTTTGGTTAATTGATGGGCGAATATTTTGACTAAGAAATTGATCATGAAGACTACCAACAAAATGATGATGGCAATGGCTGCAGCCAATTCAAAGTTTGGTGCATCTCCACCCATGATGACCCAAATATGAACTGCAAGAGTTGTTGCACGCTCAGTCAAGATGACATGATCCGATATTGCAGCTCCGACAGCAAAGATTAATGCTGCAGATTCACCCATGATACGTCCAATCCCCAAAAGCACACCGGTTAATATCCCTGGAGTTGCACTGGGTAAAACCACTTTGAAAATGGTTTGTGACTGGCTTGCACCAAGTGCAAGTGAACCTGCTCTGATTTCATTCGGTATGACCTTTAATGCTTCTTCTGTGCTCTTGATGATGGTCGGTAAGATGATCACTGACATCGTCAGTATACCAGAAATTACCGAACCACCTTTTGTTTGAATGGTTGAATTGAGCAGTGGAACGAATACTGCAGCTCCGAGCATCCCGTAAATGATGGATGGGACACCCGTTAATAAATCAACTAAACGTTTGAGGATCTTTGTGAAATAATTAAACTTACCAATTTCATGAAAATAGATGGATGTGAGTACACCGAGTGGAACTGCAATCATCAGTGTAAAAAAGATTGTGTAAAGTGTTGCTATGATTGAACCGCGAATGCCACCACCCACGATTTGCAACGTCATTTCATTGAGTGTGGTTGCTTGTTCCAGTTGATTTCTCATCACAGATGCACCTTGTCTTGAAATGGCAAACAAGGTGAAGTTATTCATGGATATTTTTTCGATCGATGCATTAGTTTTCACTTCGATGATGACAGGGTTTCCCGATTCATCGACATTATTTTTATCTAAAGCACTCATTAATGGGCTCTCTGGGTGTAAATAAGCTACGACCACGATGGGATATCCAGCAGCATTTTCACTATCCTTGAGCCCGATCCCCCATGCTTCAGAATAAAATGTATCTTCATCGAGATCATTTGGATCAACTGAATAATTTCCTGGTCCATCGGTTAGATAGACATCGGCAGAAAATGTACGGGAATCACCCATGATGGTTGACCATTTAACCAAACGAAGTCCTGTGGATAACAGATAAACGATGACCATACCAAGTATAAACACACCAATACTTCCGATACCATAAACCAAAGCTTTAGTCAGTTGATCTTTGATATGGATTCTTTTCAGATTACGCTTCATCGAGATTACCATACGCTTTCATGACTTTTCTTAGAACCGTATTCGTGACTAAGATGACAACCATCAAAACCAAACCAACTGAGAAACGTACATCGTAATCAAGACCAGTGGTTTCTTTCAATCCAAGCAACATGCGTGAGGTTAAGGTTGATGTTGTTTGCAACAAATTCACGGTAACGCCACTAAATGAGTTACCTGATACCATGGAAACGGCAGTCGCTTCACCAAGTGCACGGCCAATCCCTAAAATCACACCTGCAAATATTCCACTCTTTGCACTGGTTAAAACAACTTTGAAATAGGTTTGCATCGGAGTTGCTGCCAAAGCCAGTGATCCTTCGATGATTTCTTTTTTGACAGCTCTGATCGAGGTTTCAGCAATTGCAGTCATGGTAGGTAAAGTCATCATAAATAAAACTAAGATGGTTGATAACAATGATAGACCCGCTGCTGTTTGTGTTCCTACCTGGTCACCAATCCATGAAACAAATTTGGTAATGACACCGAGTCCGATGACACCATAAATGATGGATGGAATTGAAGCAAGCATTTCAACAACTGTTCTTATGATTGCACTGATTTTTGGAGGTGCAATCTTTGCAATGAATAATGCGGTAATGACTGAGACTGGAACCGTTAAAAAAAGCGAGAAAAAAACAGCGATTAACGTGTTTATGACTGCAAATCCGATACCATACAAAGAGGACCCACCTAGAGGTCCTAATAACCACTGTTTTCCAGTGATAAAAGAAAACAAGTTGACAGGAGGTAAGATCTGCACACCTGTAATACTGTTGTATCCTTCATATGAAAAAAGGAAGGGAGAAACACCTTTCGAAGCAATAACAACAATAATCATGATGATAAATGATGCCGATAGGATTGATGCCCCCATAAACAAATATCGAAAGACGCGGTCAAGCGTCTTTCTTGTTTGTAAATAGGAGGTCTTTTTCAAGGAGTGATTCATCATATGATTCCTTTCCTAAGACTGAATTAATTCTTATTCAACTTCATTCCAAGTTGTAAATGTACCGTTATAGATCTTC
>JANJXB010000098.1 GCA_024709245.1 Acholeplasmataceae bacterium
GTTTGTGCGATTGCTGTTGAAAAAACGAAGGATCTGCTTTCTGCGGTGATCATATTTTCTGCGTATTCTTTATTGATGTCTGTGCTTTGGTTGATTCTAAAAACACCGGATGTCGCACTGACAGAAGCAGTCATTGGCGCAGGTGTGACATCTCTGCTTTTTGTTGCAGTCATCAGTAAGACGAAGAGGTACGAGAAATGAGAAAATCGTTAACAACACTCGTCTTCATTGTTTTATTTTTGATATTGTCATACAACATACTCATGATGCCAGGTGATATTGGCCTAGCTGCGCCATCGTATAATGAGATTGCTTATTATTACCTTGATTATTCAGTGACTGAAACAGGAGCCATCAATGTGATTGCAGCTGTCCTTGCTGATTACCGAGGATTCGATACGCTGGGTGAAACCATTGTCTTATTCATTTCTGTTGTTGCAGTTGCATCGATATTAAAACCTGAACAAGATGTCAAGAAGGAGGAATCAAAACATGAATGATGTGATTGTCAAAACGATTACGCGATTGATTGTGCCTTTTGTCCAAGTTTATGGAATCTTCATCATTTTACATGGACACGTTTCTCCTGGTGGTGGATTTTCAGGGGGTGCTTTGATTGGTACTTCACTCATTCTTTATACCCTTGTTTTTGGAATTAAAAGAGGAGAGAAGAAGTTTTCTCATAGAGCTTCTGAATTTGCAGAAAGTGGTGGGATCTTTCTCTATGCGTTTATCGGTTTGCTTGGGATTATTTTTGCAGGTACATTCTTGACCAATATTGATGCAGGATTTCCAATCGGTATTCCAGGAAGTTTATTCTCTGCTGGGATGATCCCCATTCTCATGATTGGTATCGGTATCAAGGTTGCATCCACCATGATTACCCTTTTCCATATTTTGATTGAAGAGGAGGTAGACCATGTCACTCCTTGAAATGCTCATTGAGCATATGAACTACATTGGTGCGATTGCTTTATTTGTCATCGGTCTTCATACGGTTGTTACACATCGAAATTTAATCAAAAGAATCTTAGGTGTGAACATCATGGGTACTGCCGTCTTCTTGTTTTTCATCTCGATTGGAAATGTAAGAGAAGGTCAACCCCCCATCATCATTGGCTCAGGTGATCATATCATCTATATCAATCCTCTCCCCTCCGTTTTGATTTTGACAGGGATTGTGGTTGTGGTTTCCATGACAGTCTATTCCTTATCACTCGTGATTCGAATTCATCAGACCTATGGCACCATTGACCAAGAAGAAATCGTGAAACTTCAAAATGAGGAGGTCATCCATGATTGAACAGCTCCCGATCCTCAATTTGATGCTTTTCCTATTTACAGCGCTTCTCATTCCTTTATTTAAGAAAAAAGCATTCAAGATTACCTTATGGATTGGTTTTCTAGTCCTTCTTTCGGTCTTGATTTCTTCGATTCTTTTGATGACATACGTTGAAGAGGTTGGTGCCTTCTATTATCATTTTGGTCAACATGACCGGTTGATTGGTATAGAATTTCGAATTGATGCATTTTCAACCCTTTTTACAACCATCATCGTTGGATTGACACTGCTCATCTACATCTATTCATGTGGCGATGCAACAGAAGGTATCGCAGAAAAAGAATATGGAAGATATTACATCTTACTTTTCATCTTGATGTTTTCGATGTTTGGCATCATTTACACCAATGACTTATTCAATACCTATGTTTTCATGGAAATACTTGCCATCACAACATGCAGTATCATTTCGATCAAGAGAAAGAAGGAAAACTACACGGCATCCTTCAGATATGTGATGCTCAATGAAGTCGGATCCTTATCGTATCTCTTTGGTGTTGCATTGATTTACATGATTACAGGTTATACCAACATTGAACTTGTCTATGAATCAGTTCAAGATGTTTGGCAACTCTATCCAGCCAACATCATGACAGCAATCGGATTCATGGTGGTTGGTATTGGCATTAAAGCAGCGGTATTCCCATTCCACATTTGGTTGCCCGATGCGCATTCTCACGCACCTTCATCCTCTTCAGCAATTCTATCTGCTATCGTTGTCAAAGTCTACTTATTAATCCTCATTAAAGTGTTGTATCGAGTATTTGGATTTGATGTCCTCGCACAACTCAATATTCCCAATGTTATCGTCGTGGTTGCAGGATTTGGCATGATTGCAGGTTCCTTTTTTGCACTCGCACAAAAAGACATCAAACGCATGCTGGGTTACTCATCGGTTGCACAGATTGGTTATATCTTGCTTGGCATCGGTTTAATGTCGGAAAGAGGACTGATTTCTGCTTTTTACCACATCATTTCACATGGACTTATGAAGTCTGCACTCTTTTTGTCTGTCGGTGCGATTATCTACATCAAGCATGTGAGAAGAGTTGACCAAATGGATGGTATTGGGAAGATATTACCTGCTATTTTTGTAGTCTTTTCGATTGCTGCCATGGGCATGATTGGGATTCCACTTACAAGTGGTTTCTTATCTAAATTCTATTTGGGGATGGCTGCACTAGAACAAGGTCAATGGATTTTTATGATCGTCATCATCATCAGTGGATTACTCAATGCCATGTATTATTTGCCCATCATGATTTCAGGATTTTTAAAAGGTGCACCAAGAAATCAAAGTCAAAACACAAAAAAACTTCCAAAAACGATGTTATATCCAATCATCGTACTTGGATTATTGATATTACTTGTCGGTATCTATCCGGATGTGATTTTATCTTGGATTGAACTGGTTGCAAGTGAATTGATCTAGGAGGACAATGATGAACAATCCGAAATTTGTCAGTCATTTCACATGGAAATCGACACTACTTGTCAGTATCATGCTATTATTTGTCTTCTTTTTCATCGGAGTGACTCAAAATTGGTTCGGTATTTATGACTTTCTCATCAGTTTAGATGCTTTTTATCGCTTCTATGTTGAATTTACGCATTTATCTTTATTTCCGATGGTAATGATCGGTGTTCCCATCATCGGAGCGATCATTCAATTGATGATAAAGGATCAATCTTTTGAAATCAGAGATTGGCTTGTCATGGTCATGACATTCTTAACCATTTTAATTACAATGCTCATGTATCCAGCAGCTCTTGAGGGTGGGATTGTCTTAAAGATTCCAGGGATTATGGGAATCGGTCTTTCATTTGATGTGGATATGCTTGGGTTCATCATGTTACTCATCACAAGCATTATTTGGTTCCTTGTCATGGTTTATGCCCATGAATACATGAAAAAAGAACACAATGTCAACCGGTTTTTCTTCTTCATGGCACTCACCTATGCATCTGTATTAGGGACCATCATGTCGGGTGATCTCCTTACCATGTTTCTTTTCTTTGAAATGATGACGATTTGTTCCTATGTCTTAGTGACGCACAATCAAAAAGATGAATCTTATGAAGCAGGATACAACTTTGTGTTCATGGGACTCATTGGGGGATTTGCATTATTGATTGCAATGTTACTTCTTTATGCAGTTGTAGGGGATTTAACCTTTGCCAGTGCCATTATGCAATTGAAATCAGAAGGTGCAGTTCAATATTGGATTATCGGACTTCTCATTTTCGGATTTGGAATTAAAGCAGGTATGGCTCCTGTTCATGTCTGGTTACCCAGAGCACACCCAGTAGCGCCGACTCCTGCCAGTGCACTTTTATCAGGTGTCATGATTAAGATTGGTGCTTTTGGTATTTTAAGAGTTGCAACCAGTTATTTCTTCCCAGAAAGGGGAATGGTGACGGACTATACTGACCCGATTTGGATGACGACTGAAAATATCGGTGCACTCATCATTTGGATTGGTATCATCACCATGGCGATTGGTGTCTTCTTTGCATTACAGCAATCCAACATCAAAAAAATGTTAGCGTATCACTCGATTTCACAGATGGGATACATTGTGATGGGAATTGGTATTGCACTCTACTTAGGTTACAAAGGTGCGATGGGGTATTCTGGAGCGATTTATCACATCATCAATCATGCTTTATTCAAGTCACTCTTATTCATGGTTGCAGGAGTAGTTTACTTTCATACCAAAGAATACGATATGTATAAACTTGGAGGGCTATGGCGTAAATTACCTTTGACAGCAACCGTCTGTTTGATTGCATGTCTAGGAATCAGCGGTATTCCCTTATTCAATGGATTCATCTCCAAAACCTTGCTCCATCATGGTATCGTTGAAGCTGCAGAATACGGACATCCATCGTTCATCTATGCTGAATGGATCTTTATCATCGTCAGTGGTGGAACCGTTTGTTCGTTCATCAAGCTCTTCTATTATGTATTCTTAGGAAAAATGCCAGAAAAATATCAATCCATTCAAAGGGATTACTCGACACTGGATATCGCAATGTCAGCGATTGCAATCTTCATTGTACTGATTGGCTTGTTTCCAAATTATATCTTACAAAAACTCATCGTACCAGAACTCTATATGATTGCCTATGATCCATATTTTATCAGTCATTATATCGAAGAAGTCCATTTCTTTGCAGTCTCTGACCTTCTTACCATGGTGTGGATTGTAGGATTGGGATTTGTCATCTTCTTTGTTGGAAAGAAGTATCATCTTTTCCATTTGCATCTCCCCAAATGGCTTAAACTTGAATATATTCTGTTCTACCCACTGAACTATTTGATGAGATTTTCATGTAAACTGATGTATGGCGATCAATGTCCGATTGACTCTGGACCCTTGTCATCTTTAGCTCTAAAAGACAACGAACATGTGGGATTCCTGGAAAGATTCACCACGATGACACAAGTTTTTAATAGACGTTATGAAACAAGCATCATCAAAAGCGATGCATTCATCTACACGTTGTGCATCACTTTGGTTTTTCTCTACATGTTCTTCTTTGGAAATGCATCGTAAATGGTTCAATTATTAAGCATTTTTAATCAATTTCGATACACTGCAGCGTATACTTAAAGTAGAGGTGATGGATATGAAATTAAAGAAAAATGTTGGAACAACCGACAAAATCGTTCGTTATGTTTTGTCTGCTTTACTCGTGATCGGAGGAGTACTCTTACTCGAATCCAATCTTGTCTTATCGATTGTGATGTTTGTTTTTGCAGTGGTTTTGACAATCACGGCACTCGTGAGTTTCTGCGGTCTTTATACACTTTTTGGAGTATCAACCTGCAAACTTGAAGAAAAGAAGTAAAGTCAAAAATGAAGCGGTTACCGAAACCTGATTCGGTAGCCGCTTTTTTCATAGTTTCATCCAAATGCACTGATCCCTTGATTCTAACTGGAATGGTTTATGTTCATGCAGGTTTCCACCGAATAGAATCAATTTTTCATTTCTAAAAATGCCAAAAAGGATAGCTTGTTTTTCATAAGAGAGGTAAGAGGAATGAATGAGTTCTTTGACGTTTTGAAACTGTATTGGGAATTCTGTATCAAAACACAAATTGGCTTCACGAATGATGATGGCATCAGAGTCCTTACCATCTTCATTCGGTGAAATGGTCAGCAATTGATCATAGAATGTTGCTGTTTCAGGATGTAATGCCAGTTTTGATAGAAGTAATGAAATGATTTTATTGGATATGATGGTTTTATCAATGTTGAAATCTTGGATAAGTCGATCATTTTTGGGATCGAGCAATTCAACAATGATGTGAATATCCTTTCGTTTTAAATGCCTTTTGATATCGATCAGAGTACTGATGACATTGGCATCCAAACAATCATTTTGTGCGTGTTCATCCGAGAGTAGGAGTAGTGTTGTGGATTCATCTTTAGATTCAAGATCAGGAATCATCGATAATGCTTGATCATTAGCGATTTCACTCACCACAAACCTGCTTTGATGAAGTGCTTCATAGGCCTTAAATGACTCGGTGATGAACTGTAGTTTATGATTTGATCCCACAATCATGACATCCTGAAGCGCTTTTTCAATGAGAGGGAACACCTTGATTTTTTTGCCTGGAAAAGAGTTTTTGGACTGAATAGACTTCACTTGGTTGTTATCACTTAAAACATAAACATGATTTCCATGGATTCCAAGTGGAATTGCATGGGAGTGATTCATTAATACTTCATCAAAGGTCTTGTTTTCCAAGACGTACACTTCTGAACCTTGAAATGAAAAAAGCGATAGATAGACATCATCAATTCTTCCATCTATAATGGTTTGTGCGATGATTTGACCAAGCCGTCGATCGAAACAGACTGGAATGATCTTTTCTTCACTTAGACTGCTGACAATCTTTGACATATCAAGCAATTTGGATTTTGTTTGAAATTCTTTGACTTCAACAACGATGGTGGGTTTTCGTTCGAGTTTGAAATCACCAAGTCCTAAAACGATTTTGATGACATTGAGATCACTTTCGTGGAAAGTATGATGATTGTGTTCTTGCGTCTCAACATTCATAATCATGATCGCTTTTGCTTGCTCAATTGATATATCCGAAAGATCACTTTTTAACAATGGACTCCCTTGCTTGACCAAAAGATTGACGCGGTTCAGATTTTCGATCGAGGATTGAGTCTTCTTCAACACATTGAGAAGATGACGTTCAATCCACGACTTATCCAACTCTGAGAGAATGACAACTGTCAAGTGTTCATCTTCAAGAAATAATAAATCAGAGACCAATTCAGGAACTTTATTATTCCAATTCAAAATCACAATGTGGTCTTCAAGAAAAATCTTTCCACTATTGGATTCTTTTTTTTGAAAATAATCTTTGATGGCATTGGTTGTCAGCGCAATGATGGTACCTGAAAAGAGCACAAGACCAACAATCAAAACCATGACAGCCAGGAATAAAGTATTCGGATTGGTTATCGTTAAGATGGCATTGGGTGATAAAAGCCATTTGATCGAACCATTCGCTAGTGCATCGAGATACCCATCAAATCCATCATCAATGTTTAAGGCAATGAGAGCTGCAATCAGCAAGATGACAATATTGATCGATAACATCATTAAAATGACAAAAATACGTGGTCTTTTATATGTGGATACTGAGATGATTGATCTTGTTTTCTTCAATTGACGCTTCAGACTCATGAGAACCTCCGTCATGCTATGTTTAACCTCATTATATCATTCAATCCTAACACATGTATTATCTTGAATCATCTGTTTTTTGATGGGTTAAACCGATGGAACATTCAAATAACTTGTTTTTTTTGTTAAAAAGGATTATGATGATGCCAAAGGAGATGATTGATTTGAATCAACCTCAACAACATAAGTTTCTCACGATTCAACATTATTACTTTTTAGCAACCCTTGCCATGGTACTTTTATCTGCGTTAACCTATGGTCTTGGTGTATTATTCGTGAAATCAGTCACTGCAGCACCTGCAATCTTTTTATCGCTGGCTACAGTATTATTGTATTATCACATTCCTCATTTTATTTTTGGGATTGGTAGTTTCATTTACTATCTCAGCAAGGTTAAAAAGGTTGTTAAAAACAGTAAAATCTATAAAACTATCTTAGGCATACTATTGTCACCGATTTCTGTCATTGTCTGTTATATAGGCATTCTACTCCTCGGATTATCAAGTTGTGCAGGCTAGAATAAAATCACCAATAATTGACAAAAAATCATCGAAATACCAATAAATTCATGCTATACTATCCTCGATAAACAATCATTTAAATGGGGTATAGCGCATGGATGCAATCATCAAGGTCAACCATCTCGTCAAAACTTACGGGACAGTTTTAGCCGTTAATGACATCTCCTTTGAAGTCAAGAGGGGAAGTCTTTTTGCTTTTTTAGGTCCAAATGGAGCAGGTAAGTCAACGACCATCAACATCATGACAACCTTACTTGATCAAAACAGTGGGACAGTTTATTTAAATGAACAGACTGATGAGTCCTATTTTAGAAATAAGATTGGTGTCGTCTTTCAAGGAAACGTTTTAGATGATGAACTAACAGTCAAAGAGAACTTGTTTTGCCGAGGATCTCTCTATCGAAATGACAAGATTGAAGTTAAGAAACGTTATGAAGAATTAAGAAGTTATTTAAACTTAGTTGAGTTTGAAAATCAACGATATAAAACATTATCCGGTGGACAAAAAAGAAGAACAGAAATCGCAAGAGCGCTTTTCTCAAATCCAGAAATTCTACTTCTGGATGAACCCACGACTGGACTTGATCCAGAAACGAGACAAATGGTTTGGAAAGTCATCGAAGATCTCAAGAAAAATCATGGAATGACTATTTTTCTAACCACACATTATATGGAAGAAGCATCCAATGCTGATCACGTCGTCATCATCAACAAAGGAAAAATAGTTGCTGAAGGAACACCTGCAATTTTGAAAGAAAAATACAGTTATGACCGGCTCAAAGTGGTTGCTCACGATAAGAAACAAATGGTTGAACAACTTCAGTCTATTCAAAGACCCTATCAAAAGATTGCTGATCAATTCATTTTGACTGTCGAAGATACCAAGGATACCCTCTCAGTCATTGATCAGATAAGAGAAAACATCAAGCAATTCGAAGTCGTCAAAGGTACCATGGATGATGTCTTTTTGAATGTCATCGGAGGTGAATCTCATGTATGATTTCAAATCACTTGTTAAACGTCATATTCTAAAATTCTTACGAGATAAGACGGCTGTATTCTTTTCTTTCTTAAGCGTATTGATATTGCTTGCTCTTTATTTCCTATTTATTGGAAGACAATATACAAGTAGTTTCGACGGACTGGAAGACAGTATCAAGACACCACTCATGATTGGAGTCATGATGGGCGGCATTCTAGTCATCAATACCGTCTCTTTATCACTAGGTGTCATGGGGAATGTCATCATGGATCTTGAATATCGTCGATTAGACGGATTCTTGGTCACCCCGGTCAAACGATATAAGATCATTTTAAGTTATTATGTTTCATCCATCATTGTTACGTCTATTTTAACACTTGTGATGTGGATACTGACTGTACTCTATGCAGGCATCATTGCGGGATATTGGTATGAATTTGATGTCATTTTTGCAGTATCTGGTCTCATCATATTCTTCACATTCATTTCAACGTCACTTATGATTTTTTTAACGACCATGCTTAAGAGCGTCAATGCATTTGGTACATTATCAGGTGTACTTGGCACATTGATTGGATTCATCAGTGGTATCTATATGCCTTTATCTGTACTTGGTGCATCAATGACCTATATTTCATCGTTTGTTCCATTCACCCACATGACCATTTTGCTGAAAAACGTACTCCTAGAACAGCCATATGCTTCACTTGAAAGTTGGCTTTCTTCAGGCATACCCGATGCCAATCAGGTCCATGAAATTGTATCGGAAGTTCGTTTGGTTTATGGCACTAATGAGATTGGCATTGCTGGTCAACCTGTTCATATGGCAATCATGATGGCGTTATGTCTTGTAATTTCATTCATACTTTTATATTTTGCATATCGAAATATGAATCAGAAAATGGGTAAACGTTAATGGAAACTCCTACTCAAAAAATAAACGTATTTCAAAACCCAAATTATAAACTGTTGTTTTGGGGTGTACTGGTATCTAATATTGCCCATGTCATTTTTAACTTTGCCATCAGTTTATACATCTTAAGAATTGCAAATATCGCCTATGGTCAAGATAATGCAGCTTTGGTTCAGGCCATCTACTTGGCTGTTGCTGGTATTTTGATGGTTGTACTCACCCCGTTTGGTGGTGCCATCGCAGATAAAGTCAATAAGGTGAGAGTGATGTATATCACAGACTATATCCGAGGGATTGCTATCATTTTGGGTGGTATTGCATTGTTTATCATAGATGATGCATTCATGATCATTGTCTTATTGTTCATTGTTAACATCATCTTAAGCATCAATTCTGCTTTTTTCACACCTTCAAGCAATTCTCTCATCCGTTTCTTACTCAAAGATCATGAATTACAACAAGGCATATCCTATTTACAAGGATCTCACAATCTACAAGCCATCATCGGTCTAATTCTAGGTGGCATCATCTATTCATCTTTAGATATTATGTGGATTTTCATCATCAATGGGACGGGTTATATCATTTCTGCCATTTCCGAAATGTTTATCCGTTATGATCATACACTCCATGCAGGTGGCGATACCAGTGTGAAGGCAATCCTTAAAGACATTCATGATGGACTTCGCTATATCCGTGGACAAAAGGGTATTCTCGCAGTCATTTTGATGGCTTTATCGGTCAATTTTTTCTTCAGTCCCATCTTTTCAAATGGTTTACCTTATTTTGTTGAGTTTGGACTAAAACTTGAACCTGATTATCTACTCCATCGATTCATGACCCCTGAACAGTGGTTTTCAGTCATTTCTGTGATGTTTTCTTTGTCTGCCATCATCATGTCAGTCATCATAGCACATGCGAAACCTAAGGCATCCTATGCGAGAACATTGAAAAAACTCATTACCATCATGGTTTTAGTGACAGCCATCTCATGCTTAGGATTTGTTTTCTACTACTTAGACATACTATCCATCAACGCAATACTCTTAATCTTAATTGTTTCCATGTTTTTAATGGGTATGATTACGATTGCTTTTAACATCCCAGTGGGTATGGTCATTCAAACACGTGTTGAAAAACACCAGTTAGGGAAAATCAATTCGCTCATGAGTGTTTTATCACAGGCTATGATTCCTCTTGCATCCATGGTGGCAGGTGTACTCATTTCCCAAGTGAGTATCATCGCATTCTATGTGTTTTCAATTATTGGGATGATCGTTGTGAATATCTCATATCTTTTGAGTAAAAATGCAAATTTAATCTAAGAATTGACGTTTAATTCCAGTGTACTTCGGTACACTTTTTTGTTTTTACTCAATCTTTACATAAGCATTACTTGTTTATGGTATCTCAAAAAGTTGGGAATATGTAGAATAAAAGTGTAAAAAATAAAAAGGAGAATTATGAATGAGAAAATTACTCGTTGCATTTGCATTACTTCTCACCTTGGGTCTAGCAGCATGTACTGAAGCAGCACCAGAATTTGATGGAACATCCAAAATTAACGTTTATACCCGTGACACTTCCAGTGGTACACGTGACGGATTTATGAATGGTATTGGTTTTAAAGAAGCAGCAAAAGATGATTCGATCTTAGCGCCAGGTTTTATTGTCGCAGGTAATGCTGAACAAGTTTCAGCAGTACAGACAGACAAATATGCCATTGGCTATGTATCTCTTTCCACCCTCAATACAACACTGTTCAAAGGCTTAAATTTCAATGGTGTTGAACCCACTGAAGCAAACGTTCTCAATGGTACTTACTTATTATCACGTCGTTTCAATTATATGCTACGTGACGATTACAGCATTTATGGTGCAGATGCAGCAGCATATGAAGCACTATCCAAAGCATTTGTTGCATATATGAGTTCCACTGAAGGTTTACTTTCAATCTCTCAAGCAGGTGGTATTGTAGACTTAACATCAGGCACTCCATGGGATACAGTCAAAGTTAATCATCCCATTTGTTCACAAGACAACAGTGGCTATACATTGAAGATTGGTGGATCTGATTCCGTTGAAAAACTCGCTAAAGATATTTCACCAGACTTCTCAGCAAAATGTGGTAATGTTGTTCCTGAACACAACCATACAGGATCAAGTAATGCGTACCGTGGTACAAACGGAGACGCAAGTGGAATCAATGATGCACTTTCAATTCATGTAGGTTTCTCATCTCGTGAATTTACCGCAGCAGAACCTGCATTGATCAAAGGCACTGTCGCTATCGATGCTATCGTTGCAATCGTTCATTTGGATAACCCACTCTCTAACATCAC
>JANJXB010000122.1 GCA_024709245.1 Acholeplasmataceae bacterium
ACACCCATCATTCCACATACGACATCAGAAGCCTATCAACTCCTACCTTTTGCTCATTTAGACGATGTATACTTAGAAAATCTACCCCATCCAGTCGGTCCTAAAAATCCTGAATTGATGGCAGCGTTCGATATTTTTTCTGAATTGAGAGACGTCGTTTTAAAGAAGCTTGAAGAAGCAAGAGAGCAGAAGATCATTGGAAAATCGTTGGCCGCTCAAGTTGATTTGGTGGTCACACAAAAGCAGATGGATGCAATCCATAAGTTGGATATGAAAATACATCAAGTACTCATCGTATCCAAAGTGAATTTAAGTGTGGGTCACGAGACCAGTGTCATCGTGACACCTGCAACAGGAACAACATGTGACAGATGCTGGAATGTTTTTGATCATGTACATGAAAACGGTTTGTGCGATCGATGCAATTCCGTTCTTGGAGGGAAATAAATGAATATCTTAGTTGTCAATGATGATGGTTACCAAGCAGAAGGTTTAGGCATTTTAGTTAGGGCATTGGCTCCTTTTGGGAATGTCTATGTTTCTGCACCTAAGGATCATCAAAGTGCTAAATCACATGCTATTACCATCAAAAGTAGAATCGAAACGTTCATCACAGAACCTATTTTCGGCTCAACAGCCACATTGGTCGTCGATGGTATGCCAGCGGATGCGACCCGCTTGGGATTAAAAGTTTTTAACGTTGATTTTGATCTGGTCGTTTCAGGTATCAATTATGGCATGAACATTGCGAAGGATATCCTTTATTCGGGTACTGTTGCTGCTGCTCTCGAAGCCAAAGTTTTAGGTATTGATGCGATTGCGATTTCAGCTCCGAACACCAAACTCCCGTATCTCTATGATGAAACCATCAAATTGATGGATGAAATCATTGAAGCAAAACTGTATGAAGGACCCGGAATCTTGAACATCAATTTTCCTAAAGAAAGCCATCCAAGACCCAAAGGTGTCAAGATTACCACCATGGGTAAACGCATGGGACATGCAGAATTTGTCAAAAGTGAACGACCCGATATTTTCCACATCAAGAGTTCAGTCATCAATTATCTTGAAACTGAAGAATCGGATGTTAAAGCGTATGATGAAGGGTATATCTCAATTACACCCCTCTTGATTGACCGGACGGATCATAAATGGTTCAAAAAGATCATGAGTAAGGAATCCGTCTAAGAATTGATGTTTTATGATAAACTAGAACCATAGGTGGGTGAACATATGGCACATTTTAATATTCATTTTTTCAAAGAAAAAAGCCGGAAAATTGATTTGGATCATTTGATCAACTTTTTTGAACGGATTGAAGGTATGACGGTCGAGATGGATGAATCATCTGTTCGTTTTCGCTATGTCCATCCGAGATTGTCCTATGATGCTCAGTTTATCATCACACCGAAATCACAAGTTCCTGACATTTATCGACTCAGTCCAAAGTTTCTGGATTTAAACTTTCATTTGGAGTTGCCGATTTTAACTCCAGATTATATCGCTAAACACTTGTTTGAACTCGTGAAAAAAGTATGTGATGCATATGATTTTCATGTGTACAATGAAATGTTTGAAGATGTTTTACCGTTTAAAATGGATGTCGTTTTGAAAGTCTTTGATATGGTGAAAAAGGCATACATCGCAAAAAATCCTGTCCTACTTTCGGATTATCAAATGCTACCGAAAGAAAGACTTCACTCCATCTTGCGTTATTTGGATGATATCGTTGAACTCCAAAACTATTACAAGGAAATGGAGACCTATGTTCCAAAGTATCATCTCTTAACGACTGAGAAAAAAGAGTTTAAGATTGGCATCGAGTGGCAAGATCATACCTTAACGGTATTTCCTCCGTATGTCGATTACATTTTTTATCGTGCAAACAACACCATTCAAGTGGTTTCTTATCAAGAATTATTGCCACTGATTGAAAAGTATTTATTTGATGTCCCTGGTTTCATCAAAGGAACAAAGGTCATCTCTAAAAAAACCGCATCAAAAGTATTCAGGGTCATGAAGAAACAAAAATTCAGCAAGATCGACCATACGTTCACCAAAGTCAACGTCAAAAAGCTGCTGGATTGAAGGAGAAGCATTGAAAACGCGGATTTTCCAACATATTTCAGGATTTTTGATCGTTGCATTAGGGATTGTGGGGATCATCAACGCCAGACTGGGTGCATCGCCCATTGATGCATTCAATTGGTTCATTTACATGATTACGCCACTTTCTTTGGGAACAATGACGGTCATCACTGGATTGACTGTCAGCTTGATTGCATTTATTTTTGGAAAAAAGAGTTGGGATATGTTGATTTCCATTGGACTACTCTTTTCTGTAGGAATCTTTATCGATTTATGGAAGTATCTCTTTGAAATGCTTCCGGAATCATGGTTTCAATCGTTAGGTGTTCGAATACCCATGGCCATTTTAAGTATTGTTATCATTTCGATTGGAACATCGCTGACGGTCACGTCAGGTCTTGCCATGTCACCTTTTGAGAGACTCATGATGATTTTAAGTAAAGTTGTCGGGAGTCCAGGTAAAGCGAAAATGGTGATTGAAGGCACATTTCTGATTTTAGCCATCATCATCGGAGTCCTTACCCATCGATTATTCGAACAAATTCACATTTTTTCATTGCTTATGGTCTTACTCAATGGACCTTTAGTTGGATTATTTGTGAGAAAAATACATACCATACAAAAAAATAAAGGAGTGATGGTCTATGTTCATTCATAAAATGATTGATCATACAAAACTGGGTGCTTCAGTTTCAAAAGCACAAATCGACCAACTGATCGAAGAAGCGAAGACCTATGATTTCAAAAGTGTTTGCGTCAATCCAATCTGGGTTAAATATGTAAAACATCAACTGAAGAAAACTGATGTTTTGGTATGCACCGTGGTTGGATTTCCTCATGGTACACATACCCCAGAAGTCAAGGCATTCGAAGCTGAAGTTGCAGTCAAAGAGGGTGCAGACGAACTTGACATGGTCATCAACGTCAATGCCTTGAAAGCTAAGGATTATCATACCATTCAAAGAGAAATTGAAGGTGTTGTCGCAAAAGCAGCAGGCAGAACCGTTAAAGTCATCATTGAAACCTGTTATTTGACGCCAGAAGAAATTGTGATTGCATCAAAACTTGTCGTTCAATCCAAAGCACAATTTGTGAAAACTTCAACTGGATTTGGGACATATGGTGCAAGAATTGAAGATGTTAAATTGATGAAAGATACAGTAGGAACACAGGCCGAAGTAAAAGCAAGCGGTGGTGTGAGAACGTATGAAGATGCATTAAAAATGATTGAAGCAGGAGCAACCAGAATCGGTACCTCTAATGGTGTCGATATTGTGAAAAGGAGTGTCAACCATGATTCCAACACCGCATATTGAGTTAAAAGATCCATCTCTGATTGCGAAAACTGTACTCATGCCTGGAGACCCACTCAGAGCCAAGTACATTGCCGACAATTTTTTAACCCATGTTGTACAAATCAATAATGTTCGTAACATGTGGGGATTTACAGGGTATTTTGGAAAGAAGAAAGTCACTGTGATGGGCTCAGGCATGGGTATGCCATCGATTGGCATTTATTCCTATGAACTGTTTAAATTTTATGGTGTTGAAAACATCATCAGAATCGGTTCGTGTGGTTCTTATACGAAAGATTTGAATTTATACGATGTCGTTTTGGTGAAAGATGCCTATTCAGAATCCAGTTATGCAAAGACCATGGGCGTCAGTTCAAGAAAAGTGCTCCCATCATCAAAGACATTAGACAATCGTATTTTAAAAGCCGGAGCTAAACTCGGATATGATATTCATGTGGCTACTGTGCATTCTTCAGATGTGTTTTATCGACTCAAGCACGAAGAATTCAAAGAAATTCATGCCAAATATGGTGCGGATGCCGTTGAAATGGAGTCATTTGCATTATTTGCGAATGCAAAAGCATTGAATAAGAAAGCAGCTTGTTTACTGACAGTTTCTGATTCACTCGTGACTCATGAAGCAACCTCCGCTCAAGAAAGACAGGAAGCATTCACCAAAATGATGGAAATTGCCCTGAACAGTATCTAATGATTACCATACTCAACGATTTTAAAACGATACAAATCGCTGTTTATCTCTCTGACTTGGACAAAAAAGATACGAGCGTGTATCGTTTTTTGTTGCCTAAACTGATGACTTCTCATACCGATCGATTGGATTCGAGACTGAAAATGAGTTTAGAACTTGAAAATCTCTATGGTGCTTATTTCAAGATTCGTGTTGAACGATTTGCGAATCTCTCTGTCATATCCATCATATTAACCATTGTCGATCCAGGAATTGTCAAGGATCAGCAGTTACTCGAATCTGCGCTTTCATTATTTAGGGAAGTTCTTTTTGATCATACACAATTTTCAGAAGATATATTTGAAGAAGAAAAACGTATGCTCATCGAACAATGGGAAACGCTCAAAGACAAAAAAAGACTCTACGCTCAAACACGGTTTTATGAGCATTTTTTCGAAGATGATCTCTACGGATATCCACTTTCGGGTACTTTAAATGACTTAATGAATATGAATTTAGACTCCATGATGTCGTATTATAAGTCATTGATTCATACTTCACCGCTCAAAGTTGTTGTCAATGGTCCGTTAGATCCAGCATCACTTTTCACGATTGAACAATATCTTGATTTTGATCGACCCTGCTTGATCCCTTTTGAAACAAAGTTTAGAGATCCAAGACCAGTAAAAGTGATTGAGGAACAAACCAATGACTTGCAACAGGCGATTGTCAAATTAGGCTATCACTTTGGGATTTTTAGGGATGACCCCCTCTACAACGCTGCTGTCATCTTAGAGACAGTTCTGGGTGGTTATCCGGAATCCAGATTATTCAAGCAAATACGTGAAGATCAAGGCTTATGCTATGACATTGGATCAAACTATGATTATTACAAAGGTGTCTTGATGATTGCTGCAGGTGTTGATCAGCAGAAAATCCAATTTGCGATTGATGAAATCAAGAAATTGGTATTGAATATGGTGGAACAAGGGATCAGCGAAGAAGAATTAAAGCATGCCAAGGCTTTTTATACGCACCAAATCAAGAGTTCACTCGATAGTCAGTCGGTTCTCACCAAACGTGCATTCATCAGAGATTTATTGCATTATAACGAGTCCGTAGAACAACGATTGAAAGAAATTCAAAAGGTGACCATGAACGATGTCCGAAACGCTTTGCAGAAATTGATTTTGGATACCGTGTATGTGCTCAAAGGGGATACCATATGATTAAACGCGTGGATGAACGTTTCCATGAAACGGTTTATATATTGAAATTGAAAAATGGCATGCAGGTTCATATCCTTCCCAAAGAAGAACCCTATTATACAACGTATGTTGAACTTTCAGTTCCTTATGGAGCCATTGACATCCAATACCGAAAGCAAGGTGAAATTCATCAAACACCTTTTGGTAGTGCTCATTTTTTCGAACATAAGATATTTGCAATGCCAGAAGGAGATGCATTTGGTCAATTTTCAATGCTTGGTGTTGATGCCAATGCCATGACTTCTTACCATCAGACTTCCTATCTATTTACAGCAACGGAAAACGTGATGGAAGCTTTAGATCATTTACTCAAGATGTTGGATACAACGTATTTTACACAAGAAAATGTCGAGAATGAAAAATCAATCATCGCTGAGGAACTCAAAATGTATTTGGATGACCCCAATGTGGTTCTTCAAAACCGCTTGATGGAAAATCTATACTACAATCACCCGATTCGTTATGATATCGGAGGAACACTGGAATCCATCATGGAAATGACACCAGAAGTACTGGAAAACATGCATCAGACTTTTTATCAACCTTCCAATCGTCTGATCACCATTGCAGGAAAAGTGGACATCAAGTCGTTAAAACAATACTTTAAGGCTTATGATCTTTCACATCCTAACAAAGCGAAAAAGCCAAAGATTGTTTATCCAAAGGAACCCAAAAAACCAATGAAACGTCACGATACCATGACGTTATCAACGCACATCGACAAATTGCTCATTGGGTTCAAACTCATTCCAAAACGATTGAATCCAAAAGATCAAATCAAGCGTGAGATGGCGATTGCCATGATGCTCAATATCTTACTGGGGTCTTCTTCAATCGCTTATGAACAATTGCTCGAAGAACAACTGATTAACTCAAGCTTTTCAATTCAAACCACATTTGAAGAACACGCTGAAAGTATCATGATTTATGCTGAAACAAAGAAAATCAAGCGATTGAAATCTGTATTGATTCAATTACTTACCCAAAAGGGTGATGAATTGATCACCAGAGATGCTTTTGAAAGATACAAGAAAGTCTATTTGGGTCAGTTTGTGTTCGCCCTGAATAATCTTGAAAACAAAGCATACCTCTATGGTAAGTATCACCATATGGGCTCTTCATTGTTTGAAGTGGTAGACTTGATGTCTGATATGACGTTTGAAGAAGTCAAAACATCATATGATGAAATGAAAAAGCCATACATGAGTATCTTGATCAATCAAAAAGCCTAAATTAGGCTTTTTTTTGTAAGAGGTGACGAAATGGCTCATCCGATTGAGAAAAATGATGGTTTTTGAAGATAAAACAGAATGAAATCAACAAAAGAATCGAACGAAAATGAAATTGGTGATTTGGTAGACAGGCATCCATTACACTATAATGATTTCAAAAAGGAGGGAATGTATGCTCAATCAAGTCATACTGATTGGTCGACTCACCCATGATCCAGAAGTCAAAGTCCTTGATGACGGACGAAAGGTCAGTTATGTGTCGCTTGCTGTTCAAAGACCATTCAAAAACATGGAAGGTAACTATGACACAGACTTCATCAAAATTACGGTATGGGAAGGTCTTGCATCATCGATTGAATCTTATTGCAGCAAAGGGGTATTAGTTGCTGTAAAAGGGCGTATTCAGACATGGAAATACGAACTTCAAGATGATCGAAAACTCAATATGTTGGAAGTGATTGCAGAACGCATCAGTTTTCTGTCATCATCTGCTAAAGCAGAGTTTAAGTCCAGTGAAGAAAGTTCAGAAAAATGAACTTTTTTTATTGACATCTTATACTATGCAATGTATAATATAAGTCGTAAGATAGTATTGGAGGTGACGTATGAAACAGCAAGTCAAAAAAGGAGTGCTTGAAATCTTCGTCCTAGCGATTCTCATGAGAGGAGAATCTTATGGATACAAGATTGTCAGTGATCTTCTGACCTATATCGAAATCAGTGAATCCACATTGTATCCGATCTTAAGGAGACTTGAGAAAGCGGAAGAACTCAAAACCTACAATGTACTGTTTCAAGGACGGAACAGAAAGTATTACCAAATCACACCAAAGGGGAAAAAGCATATCGATGAATTTTTGGATGAATGGGAAGATGTCCGAAAAATCTATGATATTCTGATGAAATGATCATGAAAACTTGGATTAAAGAATTAGAAAAAGCACTCAGCAAACATTTCTATGAGGATGAAGTCAAAGATATCATCAGTTTTTATACTGAAATCATCGAAGATCGGAAAGCTCAAGGTGAATCGATGGATGATATCCTATCCGACTATGATATCAAAGACATCGTGAAATCGATGACACCGAATGTTTTGATGAAGCGTGTGAATGACACGTACAGCAAGACAACCAAGTCCATGAGACAATTGTTGTTACTGCTTTTATCAACACCGATTTTGATACCCCTTGGAATCTTGTATATTGCATTAATCATTGTTGCGATATCGCTGATCATTGCCAGTGTTTCCATCTTGTTTTCAAGCCTTGTTGGGATATTTGCAATTGCGATTGAATTATCAACTTCATCGCTTGGCATGGCTGAAATGTTTGGTTTAATAGGTGTTTCATTGATGGGATTCTCATTTGCCATCTTGGTATCGATTTGGCTGTATAAAATAGTTTGGATATTATCCAAAAAACTGCTGGTTGTATTCAGCAAACTTGCTCAAAGAGGTGAGGAAAAATGAAAGGTTTAAAAATTTTACTGGTTTTAATCTTTGTGATTGGATTTGGACTCGTGGCAGCAGCATTCACCATGGGACTCGATTTTGATAAGATCACAGATTTCATCAACGATGATGAGGCATATGGTGAAGAGATCATCTATGACACCACCGAAGTGCTTGACACCATCAATATCAAAGTAGATACACGACATGTCACTTTTGAAACACATACTGGATCGAATATTAGAGTCCGTTACCATGCTCATGAAGATAAAGATACGTGGACCATTACAGAAGCCGAAGGAACATTATCGATTGAACAAGATGAAAAACCATATTGGTTGATCGTGTGGCCAAAACTGACGACACGAACTTTGAAGACACTTTATGTTTCTTTGCCTGAAAGTGCATCATTTGATTTCAATATCGAAACAGGCACTGGCGATATTAGCTTTGAAATGGATCAAATCAATACACATGGCGATCTTTTTGTAGACTCAGGCACAGGAAACTTGAATATTGAGAATCTTGACTTAAATCAACTCAATATTTCACTCAGTACAGGCAGTGTAAGTTTAGTTAATCTAAACATAGTACATGATCTGGTTGCTGATACCAATACAGGAGATATCAACTTAACCACCGTAACAGCAGCATCCGTAGAACTCGATTCCAATACAGGAGAAATCGACATCGAAGAACTTTCAGCAGACTCACTTTTCGCAAGTTGCGATACTGGAAGAATAGCCATTGAATCCTCCATCATCCTTGGTGAGATCATCATTGACAGTTCAACTGGAAGCATCGAAATCAATTCCACAACTGCAGATGGTTTTGATATCAACTCTTCAACAGGCGATGTGTCGATATCTGTTGCTTCACTGGAACTTTATCGTCTCGATTTGAAAACCGATGTTGGAGTTGTGAGAGTGGACGGCATCAATCAAGGCACAACGCACATCACGACAACTGGGTCAATCCTCATCAAAGTACGTGTGAGTACTGGAACTATCAGCATTACAGAATAGAAAATGAAGTGATGTTGATCCAAATCACCAGGTATTTAAAAAAAGTAGATAGAGCTTGATTCCGATCATCCATCGGATCGAGCTCTTTTATTTTATTAAAAATAAAGAAAGTGATGGATTCATGGTCTATTAAATCAAATTATGCTACAATAAAAAAAGGAGATGATAAACATGTCAATCAATTTTAAAGCAGAAGTATTGAAGCGAAAAGAACTTTTGATTAAAGATTTACAAGATTTGATCAGAATCAACTCAGAACTGACGACATTTGACCCAAAACGACAGGGAGCACCTTTTGGTCAGGGTACGAAAGAAGCCCTGGACTTGATGCTTGCCATCGGAAAAAGAGATGGTTTTGAAACAGTCAACCTTGATGGATATGCAGGTCATATTGAGTACGGGAAGCAAAAGGAATGGGTCGGTATGATTGGTCACCTTGACGTTGTACCTGCTGGTAATGACTGGACATACCCTCCTTATGGCGCAGAAATTCATGATGGTAAGATGTATGGTCGTGGCACAGAAGATGATAAAGGTCCGACGATTGCTGCGTATTATGCACTCAAAATCTTAAAGGAACTGAATGTTCCCCTCTCGAAACGCATCAAACTCATTTTAGGTAATGATGAGGAAACAGCATGGCGTTGTGTTCGTCATTATTTTAGTGTATACCCTGAATCTCCAGTTTCTGGATTTATACCAGATGCTGATTTCCCACTGATTTATGCCGAAAAAGGTATTTCAAGAATTTTTGTCGAAGGTCAATTAGATGGAAAAGACATTCTTGAAATTCATGGTGGTTTTCGAGATAATATGGTTCCTGACTATGCAACTGCACTTCTCGAACCCACTCAAGATTATCAAACTTCATTTCACAAATTCCTTAAACTAAAAGGCTATGAAGGCACTGTTACAGTCGAAAATGGCAAAGTACTTGTTAAAGTCGTTGGCAAGAGTGCACATGGTTCAACACCACAGTTTGGCGAAAATGCGATTGATCGTCTCTTCGAATTCCTCATTGAACAAAAAATCAATTCGAAGTTGGTCAGTTTGGTCAAGGATCTTCTGATTCACGATCATTTGGGTAAAAAACTCGGAGTTCAATATCATGATGCTGAAATGGGCGACTTGACCAACAACTTTGGTGTCATTGTCGCTGAAAAAGGCAGATATCAGATTCATCTCAATCTCAGATATCCCAATGGTGTATCCTTTGATCAGGTTGTTCAGACATTATCCGCAAAATGTAAACCTTATGGTGCATCAGTGACTGTGGATAAACACCAATTGTTGCTCTATAAAGATCCAAATTCTGATTTGGTCAAAAAATTAATGTCTGTCTATGTTAAACACACAGGAGATCAACAAGCGAAACCCATCAATATTGGAGGAGGTACGTTTGCTCGTGCAATGCCAAATTGTGTCGCTTTCGGTCCTCATTTCTTGGATAAACCCACATTCATTCATCAGAAAAATGAATTCATTGGTATTGATGAATTGATACTCGCAACCATCATTTACACAGAAGCTTTATACGAACTCGCAAAATAAGGAGGCAACATGAAAGCCTATTTGGATTTATGCCGTCATGTCCTTGAACATGGTACACAAAAATCAGACCGTACGGGAACAGGTACTTTGAGTGTGTTTGGATATCAAATGCGCTTTGACCTCCAAGAAGGTTTTCCCCTACTGACAACCAAAAAAGTGCATCTGAAGTCCATAGTTCATGAACTTTTATGGTTCATCAAGGGTGACACAAACATCAAATACTTAGTCGATCATGATGTCAAAATCTGGAATGAATGGCCTTATGAAGCATTTAAAAAGAGTATTGACTACCGTGGAGAATCCATGGAAGATTATATATTGAAGATTAAAACGGATTCATCGTTCGCAGAAAAACATGGTGACTTAGGCCCGGTTTATGGTGCTCAATGGCGCAATTTCAATGGTGTTGATCAACTGAAGTACATCTTGGATGAACTGAAAAACAATCCAAATTCTAGACGGATGATTTTATCAGCATGGAATCCTGCAGAAATCAAAAACATGGCTTTACCTCCATGTCATACACTCATACAATTTTATGTTGCTGATGGGAAACTATCCCTTCAACTCTATCAGCGAAGTGCAGATATCTTTTTAGGTGTTCCCTTCAATATTGCTTCTTATGCACTTTTATTGATGATGGTTGCTCAAGTGACAGGGTTGAAACCCGGTGAGTTTGTTCATACATTAGGTGATGCACATATCTATTCCAACCATGTTGATCAAATTCGTTTACAACTTTCAAGAACACCCAGAAACAGACCAACACTCAAGTTGAATCCCGAAATTCGATCACTCTTTGACTTTCAATATGAAGATATCGAATTGGAAAACTATGATCCTTATCCTGCAATCAAAGGTAAGGTGGCCGTATGATCGCACTCATTTGGGCAATGGATGAAAATCGACTGATTGGTAAAGACAATATGCTGCCTTGGCATTATCCGAAAGATTTGCAATATTTTAAAGAACATACATTCAATCAGTCGGTCTTGATGGGTGATTTAACCTATCAATCCCTGAAAACCTATTATAAAACCAAGCCCTTACCCTTTAAAAAAAGTTATGTTGCAAACATCAATGATGCCACCTATCCTGATGCAATTCACGTTAAAGATTTGTTTGACTTCTTAAAAACGACAAAAGAAGACATCTACGTGATTGGTGGTAGAACAATTTATCAACTCACATTACCTTATGCAGATCGGCTGTACATCACCTATATTTTGGGAACACATGAAGGTAATGTCTATTTTCCACCTTTTGATTTATCTGAGTTTAAATGGATTGAGAAGAGACTTGAAGAGAAACTAATCTTTTCTGTCTACGAAAGGAAACAACCATGATTTCCAT
>JANJXB010000126.1 GCA_024709245.1 Acholeplasmataceae bacterium
AAAGATCCGGCGTAAGATTTTCGATTTCTTTACCCGGTCGGTGGAGTAATACAGATTTCAGTTGTCCAATTTCTGATTTGACGTTAATCATAGAATCATCCAATCTTGAATTGACATATTACACTGTGAAAACATCTTTAATAACCGAAAGCGCCCAATCAATTTCCTTTTTCTTGATGACAAGAGGAGGTGCAAAACGAATGATGGTTTTATGTGTTTCTTTTGCAAGAATACCCTTTTCTTTCAGTTTTTCAGTATATTGTCTTGCCCCTCCAGCTTGATCTGTCAGCTCAATGGCAATCAATAGACCTTTTCCGCGAACTTCTTTAAATAACGGAGATGCAATCTTCTGAATACCTTGAAGAAAATAGAGACCCAATTCTTGAGAGCGTTCATCTAACTTTTCATCCTTTAAGACTTGTAAAGCTGCTTCTGCTGCTGCACATCCTAAAGGATTTCCACCAAATGTCGAACCGTGTGAGCCTGGGGTGATGACATCCATGATTTCATGTCTTGTGATGGCTGCAGACACAGGGAGAATTCCACCAGAAAGTGCTTTACCTACAAGTAAAATGTCTGGCATCACATTCTCATGCTGAAAACAGAACATTTTTCCAGTTCGACCAAATCCAGTTTGAATTTCATCCAGTATCAGTAAAACATTGTGTTTCTTACAAATTGCACTAACCTTACTCAAATATCCTTCATCAGGAATGATGACACCCGCTTCACCTTGAATCGGTTCAACCATGAATGCAATCGTGTTTTGGTTGATGGCTTTCTCTAATGCTTCTGTATCATTATAAGGAATGTTAGTAAAACCAGGTGTAAAAGGACCAAAATCCTCTCTGGATCCCTCATCGGTTGAAAAACCAATAATCGTTGTTGTACGTCCATGAAAATTCTCATTGGCAATCAAAATTTCTGCTTGACCTTGAGGTACTTTCTTGATTCGATATCCCCATCGTCTTGCAATCTTGATACCTGTCTCTACAGCTTCTGCACCTGTATTCATCGGCAAAACCACTTCGAGTCCAGTAAATTCAGAAAGTGTCTTTAAATATTGACCCAAGCGATCGTTATGAAACGCACGTGAAGTGAGTGTGACTTTTCTTAATTGTTTTTTCACTGCACGGATGATTTTGGGATGTAGATGTCCCTGGTTGACTGCAGAATATGCTGAAAGACAGTCCAAATACTTCTTCCCTTCTGGGTCCCAAACGAAGACTCCCTTCGCTTTGCTGATGACAACAGGAATCGGCTTGTAATTCTTTGCTCCGTATTGAGCTTCTAACGCCATGCATTCTTTTGAATTTAACATCATATTCTCCTTTATCCTTTCGGTTGACTCAGTCAATCGATATCTTATTGAACCTATGGTTATTCATTCTTAAGGGTTGTGATCGAACTTGATAAACTTGTAAGTGACTCTCATTTCATACGGAATCGAAACAACTTGATTACTTCCATTTTATCACGAATTGTGTGGATACTTTCTCACTTTTTGATTTCAATCCGATGGATGCATGTGTATCTTTTACACACTCATCCATTAGATTCATACCAAATATGTACGAATATATCGCGAAAACGTTTTCTTTTTCATAGGTGCGTGATATAATCAAGTCATAAAACCTAATGCCGACTGCGAGATTTCTTTCTGTTGAATCAATCTATCAAAGGCATTATTTTTTGTAAGTAGTCACGAAATCGTTTTCTTTTCTCGGATCTTACATGCTATCTTGATTTTGATCAAAACGCATCAAAAGGATATGAACATGCATTTTCCGAAGATCCACTTATTGGGTAATCATCATTAAATGATAACAATTTGGCAGAGAAAGGTTGTGGAATATTCGAAACATCGTCAACTGCATCAAGGACTTGGTTTGATTGTTATAAAAAATTCAGGAGGAAAAAATGAAGAAACATCTATTTACAATCGTATTTTTACTGATGCTAAGTATTTTCTTAGTTGCTTGTGAAGATGATACACCCCCTATTGAATCTGAACTCGAGCTCACTCGAATCACGATTTCATTGACTGATAACTCAATGATTGATTACGGTTCAGAATTCAATGTGTTAAGTGGTGTGAGTGCTGTCGGTGATGATGCTGTCAATTATACAAGTCAAATTACCTATACATCCACCGCATCCATATCTGCAACACATATGCTAGACACCACTGTGAGTGGTGTATTCACGATTCAGTACACAGTCACTGTTGGTAGTATCGTTGGTCAGCGTACACGTACAGTCACTGTTAAAGAAGAAACAGTTGTTGTTGAAAAGCCCGAGTGGGCAGGTTTCAATATGACTGTTGAAAATCGTGCGACTGATGCAACCATCACTTATTCTGCAACTCCAGCACTATGGTGGAACAACAACGCACAACTTCCAGTCCCCGATTTTGATGCGACTAAAGAAACAGTTCAATTCGTCTTCACTGGCGTAGCTGGTCATGAATACTTATTCAAAGTTGAAGGTCCTAATGGCGTATTTAAAGAACAACCCATCCTTGCAGATGGTACTGAACAAACCGTTAACGTTTCTCTTGCTTCTTTAACTGAAGCTCAAAGAGATACTTTAAATCTCATTGTCTTTTTCGTGAAGACTTTGGATGCCTCCGGTAGTGTTGTTGTTAAAGATTGGACATACGGCGAACCCGTTGTCATTGAAGATCCTGAGTGGACAGGTTATGGTATGACTGCTGTTGATACTGAAACCGATGTCACTCTCACCTATACTGCAACTCCTGCAAATTGGTGGGAAAACAATGCTCAACTTCCAGTTGTCAATTTCAATGGTGCTGAAACTTCAATCGAATTCACTTTCACAGGTGTAAATACACACGAATATCTCTTTAAGATTGAAGGTCCAGGTGGTGTAAACGTTGAACAGCCCATCATCGCAGATGGCACTGAACAAACTGTTACTCTCAATTTAAGTGCACTCACTGAAGTACAAAGAAACTCATTCAATTTGATTATCGTCTTTGTGAAAACTGTTGGTGCAGCAGGTACTGTGACGATTAAAGATTGGGTATACGGTGAACCTACAGTTCCACCTATTCCAACATGGACAGGTTATGGCATGACTGCTGTTGAATCAGAAACAGATGTTACCCTCACTTATGCAAACACTCCAGCAAACTGGTGGGAAAGCAATGCTCAACTTCCAGTGATTGGTTTTGATGGTACTCAAACTTCCATCAAGTTTACTTTCACAGGCGTAGATACTCATGAATATCTCTTTAAGATTGAAGGTCCAGGTGGTGTCAATGTTGAGCAACCCATCATTGCTGATGGCACTGAACAAACAGTCACTCTTGATTTAAGCGGATTGACAAAAGAACAAAGAGACTCCTTCAATAAGATCGTGTTCTTTGTGAAGACACTCGCTGCTTCAGGAACTGTTGTTGTAAAAGATTGGATGTATGGTGAACCTACTACTCCTGTTGATCAAACATGGACAGGTTATGGCATGACTGCTGTTGATACTGCAACAGATGTCACACTCACTTACACTGCTACTCCTGCAAACTGGTGGGAAAACAACGCACAATCTCCAGTAGTCAATTTTGATGGCACACAAACTTCCATCAAATTCACATTCACTGGTGTTGCTACTCATGAATACCTCTTTAAGATTGAAGGTCCAGGTGGTGTCAATGTTGAACAACCCATTGTTGCAGATGGTAATGAGCAAACTGTTACTTTAAATTTAAGCACACTGTCTGAAGCTCAAAGAAGTTCGTTTAATTTAGTCATCATCTTCGTAAAAACTGTAGGTGCTGCAGGTACTGTAACGGTCAAAGACTGGGTATATGGTGAACCTATTGCTCCATCTGATCCTGTATGGATGGGTTATGGTATGACTGTTGTTGAAACAGAAACAGAAGTGACCATTACTTATACTGCTACTCCAACCAATTGGTGGGAAAACAATGCAAGACTTGCAGTTCTTGATTTTGATGGAACAAAGACTTCAATCGTATTCACCTTCACCGGTGTCTCTGGTCATGAAATTCTATTCAAGATTGAACAGCAAGGTCAACCCAACTTTGTTGAACAATCTGTTGTTGCAACGGGTTCTCAACAAGTCTTTACACTCAATATCAGTTCATTGACTCTCTCTCAAAGAGAATTACTGAACTTGATCGTTGTCTTTTGTAAAACTCCAGGTGCTGCGGGATCCGTCGTTATTACAAACGTTCAATACTCATAACAAGATAACTTAACAGAATATGGGGCATGAACACATCTGTTCTGCCCCATATTTTAATGTTTTGACTTCTATCGATTGTCCGATTTATCGAGATGGATTCATTTATTTTGATCCTATCCATCAACGTTTTATCACGTCACTATGCTTCATAAAGGAGGCTCTCATGCCAAAAAAAATATGGATTCTTTCCATATCACTGATCTTTACATTACTCATAACTGCCTGTAGCAAAGAACCCATCCCCTCAGAAACCAACGAACCTACAGATCCCATCGTTATCGATCAAACGATTAAATCTATTGAAGGTCTTGATCATATTCTCATTACACAAAACGATTATTTTAATCCGCTCGAAAATGTGGTAGTTCTCAACGAAAAAGACAAAGATATCAGTTATCTCTTTGAAGTTTCGGGTCATGTCAATTACGGTGTTGTCGGTGAATATACACTAACCTATCACTTGACCTATGGAGATTCTGAAATCAATCAGCAACGAACTATCTCAGTTGTTGCTGGAACCATTCATCGTCCACTCGTTTC
>JANJXB010000114.1 GCA_024709245.1 Acholeplasmataceae bacterium
GGTGTATTGAATATTCTTTCTGGAGGGTATTATAAAATCGAATTTGACAGTAAGGTCTTCAAGCCCAGTATATTCATTGAAGTACTTGATGGCTATGAGGCAACATTGAATGGATCTCCATACTCAAGTTATGAACTCATACAACGTTCAGGAACAAAATCATTAATTGTAACTCATGTTCAATCAGGTGAACAATATCTTCATGTTTTCAATATTAATTTCCGAAAACCAGCTGTCGGTATACTCTTCAATAATGTAAGAACTGAAGGGTTATCTGTTGATGTATCCTATACAGTAACCTATTATCATGAGGATTTATATACTTATCCCGTCAATGAATGTGGTGTTCTTTTATCCTCTTCTCATCCATATTTGAAAATAGGTATGCCATCGATGACTCAACGTTGGGGTGAACTTGATTCAAGCGAGGGATTATTTGACATGAATAATGTTTATACACCTAGCCAAGACTATGGAGACATCTATGCGAGAGGATATGTCATCATTCAAGGTAAGGTGTCATATTCTGAATATGTCACCAGATTAACATATAATACAGCCGAAATGAGCTATCAAGTGGCTGCCCACATTCTGGTCACTTCAGAAAAAGTATCTCCTGAATATGGACATTTGGTCAGCTTTGGTACAGGAGTAGAATATCAATTGGCCACATTGATGAATGGAGAATTGACATTCACAACCGTTGAAGGTTCCATGACTTTGAGTACACAAGCACAGTACTTTTATATGAAATTGGGTTCTTCCCATATCGGTGATGTTTTGGTCATCGATGATTTTCCTGATGTGATAGGCATAGTAGAAGGCGGTATCTACCAAGGAGGAGTCACAGTCACATACGATATGTTTAACCCATATTGGTATATGAGTAAAGATGGTGGAGATTATGTTAACTTACCATCATCTATTCGATTGATCGATCCGGGGTATTATGTGGTTTATTTTAGAACAGGTTTGGGTATTGAATCTATCTATTTTGAGATTAAGTAACCGTAAAGGAGTTCCATCGTGAACTCCTTTTTTATGGCGTGAAGTGACAATACTTTTCAACTCAATCTATGATAAAATGAAATTAAACCATGTGAGGTGAACCATGAAACTCAAACTACTCGAAGCATTTGAATCGATCTATGGAAATCATCATGATGCCAAGGTTTATTATGCACCAGGACGGGTGAATCTCATCGGTGAACATATTGACTATAACGGCGGACTTGTCTTTCCTGCAGCCATATCTTTAGGAACCTATGGGGTAGCTCGACTGAGAAAAGATTCACAGATTCGATTCTATTCCGCAAATTACCCTGAGCAAGGGATAGTGATGGTCGATCTCCATGATATGCACTATCAATTTGAACACGGCTGGGCCAATTATGCGAAAGGGATTATCACTTTTCTCTTGAATTCAGGACGAAAACTACCAGTTGGATTTGATCTTTATGTCAGTGGTAACTTGCCGACTGCATCTGGATTATCCTCATCTGCATCACTCGAAGTTCTGGTTGCCTACATTGCTAGTGATTTGTACAAACTTAATCTTTCAAGAGTTGAGATTGCATTGATGGCTCAACGTGTTGAAAATGAATATATGGGCATGCACTGTGGCATCATGGATCAACTTATCATTGCATGTGGCATCAAAAACAAAGCATTGTTGATGAATACAGCCACACTTGAGATGGAAGCACATGATGCAACCTTTGAGGGATACCAGTTTGTCATCATGAATACCAATTATCAGCGAAAAACAACCGATTCTAAATACAATGAACGGGTATCTGAATGCAATGAAGCGAAAAGTATTTTAAAGACATCATTTCAATTCAATCACCTGTGTGAACTCAAGCCTGATTTGTTACCTACCGTTCAATCGATCATCACCAATGATGTCATCTATCGAAGAGTCAAACATGTAATTACAGAACAAGCAAGAACTCTGGATGCCATGAAAGCGATGAAAGCAAACGATGCAAAATGGTTTGGTAAACTATTGAATCAATCACATCATTCGCTTAAGGATGATTATGAAGTCACAGGTGTACACCTGGATACATTGGTTGATTCCGCGATAAGGCATGGAGCGATTGGAGCTAGAGTAACGGGTGCAGGATTTGGTGGGTGTGCCATTGCACTGGTGAAAAATGAGTTTGTCGATGCGATGAAACAATCTGTGAAGTCAGATTACCGAAAAATAACAGGGCTTGAAGCCACATTTTATGAAGTTAACTTTACAAACGGTGTAGGAGGATTAGAAGAATGATGAACATTATCAAAGAAAAAAAACTAACTGCTGTGGGCACCATTGATTTGATTACGTTAAAAACGGACACGATGGAGGTCATTTTGACCTCATATGGGGCTGCAGTTTATCAGATTTTTGTTCACGGACATTTGGTTTCAGTTCAGCCTTTGGACTTAAACACATTTTTGTCTGCACGCTATTATTATGGAAAAACCGTCGGTCGCACATCTGGAAGACTGATTTGTCCTGATTTTCAGATCAATCAAAACATTTATCCCATCAGCGAGCATCGAGGAGAAGGTGTCAAACTACACGGTGGACCGAGAGGTTTCTCATTTCGGAATTTTACACTGGTCAAAGAGCGGATATTAACAGAAGAAGTCATGGTTCAATTCAAATATGAAAGTAAACACCTTGAAGAAGAGTACCCAGGTAATCTCACGCTATTTGTCACCTATCATTTGACGAAATCTCAAGGACTTTTGATTGATTTTGATGCAACCACTGATATGGACACATTATGCAACATAACCAATCATTTATACTTCAATTTATCAACGAAACGTAGCGATATTTTAGACCATTCTATGCAGATTTCAGCCAATCAATACTTAGAAATCGATGATTTGTTAAAGCCAAAACAAAAAACAAATGTTGAAGGACTTCCTTTTGATTTTAGAGTCGAAAAACACCTCGGTAAACAGATGGAACTGATGAAACATACATCCTTTGAAGGTTTTGATCACACATGGTTATTATCTGGAGCTCTCCCCAGTGTCGTGATTGATGAACCCTCGAGCCCTGTCAAACTCATTTGTGAAACCGATTATCCAGCTGTTGTCATCTTCACACACAACCAGCCATCTCCTGATGGATTGCCACAATTCAAAACAGATGGTAAACACTCATCGTTTACATTGGAATGCCAGTTTGAACCCGGTGGGATTCATTTTCCATTCCTGAATTCGGCCATTTTAAGAAAGAATGAAAAATATCATCATTATATCCGTTATCAATTCATAGACAAGGCATAAACAATGAATCATCAGGAACTGTTATCATCATTGATATCTTATGCAATCGATAAGCATTTAATCAAGACTGAAGAGATTTCAACAAGACTCGGTTTTTTGTGTGACCTTTTTCAATATGAGCCTTTTGATGTCATCAACTCAGTGAAAAGACCTTATCATGAATGGATGACTGATTGTCTTGATCTTGCCTACAATCGAGGTATTCTTGCCTGGAATACCATCGACGAACGTGACGCTTTTGAAGCGAAAATCATGGATTTGGTGATGCCATCACCCAGTGAAGTGAAAGAGAGATTTCATCATCTTTATCAGCAGTCACCATGGGATGCTACAGACTATTTGTATCAGCTATCCAAAGATGTCAACTATATCAAGTCAAGAAGACTGAAAGAAAATATCGAATGGATTTATGAAAGTCCTTACGGAAAACTTGAGATGACGATCAATTTAGCAAAACCTGAGAAGGATCCTCGAGATATTGCAAATGCGATTCTTGAAAAAAAAGAGTCCACAGAAGGACGTCCTTTGTGTGTGATCTGCAAGGAAAATGAGCAAAATTATTGGAATGCCCGCATGAATTTACGCATCGTTCCCATCACACTTTCGGATGAACTCTGGCATTTTCAGTATTCACCTTATCTTTATTACAATGAGCATGCGATCATTTTGCATGATATTCATAAACCGATGCATATTTCTCACAAGACATTTGATTTTCTTTTTGATTTTATCAACCAATTTCCTACTTATTTTATAGGATCAAATGCAGATTTACCCATTGTCGGTGGTTCAATTTTGAGTCATGAACACTTTCAGGCAGGTAGATACCATTTTCCAATCGAATACGCCAAACCCATGCGTAGTTTCACCCATGTGCCTGGTCTAGTCATCGAACATTTGAATTGGCCGATGACAACCATTCGATTCAAGTCTAAAGACCAGAGTTTGGTTAAATTATATGGGTGTCATCTCTATGATTTATGGAAACATTACAATAATCCCATGTTGTCAATTGTATCATCAACAGGAAATACCCCACACAACACCATCACACCCATCGCAAGACTCACAGAAGATGGATATGAACTGGATATCATCCTAAGAAACAATCGAACATCCGAAGCGTATCCATTTGGTATTTTTCATCCTCATGAAGATGTCCATCACATCAAAAAAGAGAATATTGGTCTCATCGAAGCCATGGGTCTTGCCATTTTACCTGGAAGATTAAAATCAGAACTTGATTTGATTGAGAAAGTACTCAAAAACGGACTACCCAGTGATCCAGCTCTTGATAAACATTCGCATTGGATGGCATATCTACAAAAATTGCCGAAGCTGGATTCAAAAGTGTTATTTTCTGAGGTGGGTAAGAAATTTGAACGTGTTTTATTGGATTCGGGTGTTTTTAAATTGGATTATGAGGGCATTCGAGCAGTACATCAAATCATCATGGAACTTTAAAAAAGCCACCAGGCTTTTTTTAATGAAAAAGAGTTGAAGGCTCAACTCTTAAATAATTCAATAAATGCTTGATGTTTCGATAAAACTAAGTATACGGGTAATCCGATTAAGTACATCACCAATGCTTCACCGATGAACACCGAAGGTATGGTGAGGTATAGAGGACCTAGCAAATAACCGTAAGTCAATATCAAACCGATGATGATTCCGTTGGAAACAGCAGGCCAGATCATCGCAATTTTTGGATGAGATTGGGTCATGATCATGGCGATTCCAGCGATTAAGGTTGCGATGGGACCGATGATGACATCAATCCATATGGCTCCACCCACGAGGTTTGCTACAAAACAACCCAAGGTCAATCCTACCACTGATTTCTTGTCAAATAAGACTAAAATCATCAAAACTTCTGCAACTCTGAATTGGATTAATCCAAAACTTGCAAATTGAAACACATACACCAATACAACATAGATGGATGCAATCATTGCTTGCATCAAGACTGTTCTTAAAACAAAACGATTCATGTTCTTGCTCCCTGTTTTCATTTTTTATGCGCTGGTTTCCTAGGGTACAGCTCATATGACGCAATCATTTTAACAAAGTTATGCTATAATAGCAAGCGTAGAGGTAAATAAATGAGTATAACATTTGAAGTCTTACATGTCTGTAAACAAAGTGGTGCCCGATTGGGCAGACTGACGACACCGCATGGTGTGTTTGAAACACCTTTTTTTATGCCTGTCGGTACACAAGCAACCGTAAAAACCTTAACTCCTGAAGATATTCATGAAGTCTCTGAAGGTTTGATTTTGGGTAACACGTATCATCTATGGCTTCAACCAGGAGCTGATTTGGTTGAAAAACATGGGGGTATCCGTGGGTTTATGCAATGGGATGGTGCAGTCCTCACAGATAGTGGGGGTTATCAGGTTTTTTCGTTGACTGATATGCGAAAAATCACTGAAGAAGGTGTCCATTTCAAACATCATAAAAACGGATCTGCACTCTTCATGTCACCCGAAGATTCCATTAAAATCCAAGAAAAACTGGGTGCTGACATCATCATGAGTTTTGATGAATGTCCACCCCCTTATGAATCCTATGAATACTTGAAAACATCGGTTGATCGAACCCTGAGATGGGCAAAAAGAGGGAAAGAAGTCTTATCAACAGATCAAGCACTTTTTGGAATTGTTCAAGGAGGTTTAAATCCAGAGTTACGACAATATTGTGCTGAAAAACTCATTGAAATGGATTTTCCAGGATACTCCATTGGTGGGTTATCCGTGGGTGAAACGAAGCATGAAATGTATCAAATGACTCAGTTTTTAAACCCCATTTTACCCTTTCATAAACCAAGATATCTCATGGGTGTAGGTGCACCGGATGACTTGGTTGAAAATGTCATCAATGGGATTGACATGTTTGATTGTGTGCTCCCAACTCGGATTGCACGACATGGTACTGCACTGACAACTGAAGGAAAAATTGTGATCAAAAATCAAACGTATGAATCTGATTTTTCACCCCTTGATCCTCATTTGAAGACGCCGATATCAAAATACACAAGATCATACATCCGACATTTGTTCAAAGCAGATGAAATCCTGGGTATGCGTTTAGTCACTTACCAAAATCTGGCTTACCTAAAGCATTTAATGGCAGAAATCAGAAAAGCTATCGCTGAAGATCGATTGCTTGATTTTAAAGAGGAAATGAAGAAACGGACGAATTACTTCAAATCCAGATAATGTATCTTCCATTTCAATGGAAACTATTGTAAAATGAATATAGTGTCAGGAGGGGTTACCTATGGTATTCGGCGAATCAGACAATTTCAACCAAAAACCGATCATCAAAGTGATTGGAGTCGGTGGTGGCGGTGGAAATGCAATCAATCGAATGATCGAAAACGATGTTAAAGGCGTTGTTTTTGTCGCAATGAACACTGACGCTCAAGTCCTGAAGGTATCCAAAGCTGAGACGAGAGTTCAACTAGGCAAATACTTAACAAGAGGTTTAGGCGCAGGTGCTAAATCGGAAGTAGGTAAGAAAGCTGCAGTTGAATCCCTTGAAGAAATCGAAGAAGTTTTGAAGGATGCAGACATGGTTTTCATCACTGCGGGTATGGGTGGTGGAACGGGTACAGGTGCTGCTCCAATCATCGCTAAAAAAGCAAAAGAAATGGGTTGTTTGACGATTGGTATCGTCACCAAACCCTTTACATTCGAAGGTCCTGCTCGGATGAAAGCAGCCATTTATGGACTGGAAGAATTGAAGCCCCATGTGGATACATTGATCGTCATTCCTAATGACAGATTACTCCAAACATCAGGTCCGACGACTCAACTTTTGGATGCATTCCGTGAGTCCGATAACGTACTTCGCCAAGGTGTTCAAGGTATTGCAGAAATCATTGCAATTCCAGGACTTATCAACGTTGACTTTGCAGACGTCAGAACCGTCATGGAAAACAAAGGTACTGCACTGATGGGTATCGGGATCGCATCCGGTGAAGACCGTGCAATCGAAGCAGCTCGAAAAGCAATCCATTCCAAATTGCTTGAAGTTTCGATTGATGGAGCAACAGATGCCATCGTGAATATTACGTCCGGTACGAACATCACTTTATTTGAAACGGAACAAGCACTCACTGAAATCAGAAATGCAACCGATCGCGATTTGAACATCATTTATGGTACAACCGTCAATCAAGACTTAGATGATGAACTGATTGTCACTGTGATTGCAACCGGTTATGAATTGAAGGCAAAAGATTCAACGATTGAAAACTTAGCAACTGAAATCTTCAATAAAACGTCAGATGACCAGATGAGACTCACAAAATCCGGACTGAAAAACCAGGATTCGGATTCTGAGAATATGCACGAACCTTCAACAGGATCGAAACGTAATCTGCCTTCATGGCTGACCAAAAAAGGAAAATTTTAAAAGGCGAAAGCCTTTTTTACTGGAAAGGAATCATTCATGTTAAAAGCAGGTATAGTTGGACTTCCAAATGTTGGAAAATCGACGTTATTCAATGCCATTACGAAAGCAGAGGCTCTCGCTGCAAACTATCCGTTTGCAACGATTGACCCCAATGTGGGCATTGTCTACGTTCAAGATCCAAGATTGGATGTTCTTGAAAAAATTTACAAACCTAAAAAAGTTGTACCCACAGCGTATGAGTTTATCGATATTGCGGGTCTGGTCAGAGGAGCTTCCAAAGGTGAAGGTCTGGGCAACCAGTTTTTAAGCCATATTCGCGAAGTCGACGCGATTTGCCAGGTTGTACGTTGTTTTGAAGATAACAACATCATTCACGTTGAAGGCAGCATTGATCCTTTACGTGACATTGAAACCATCAAGATTGAACTTAATTTGGCGGATCTCGAATCCATCGATAAGCGTATTGGACGACTTGAAAAAAAGGCTAAGGCTAAAGTCAAGGATGCCATGGAAGAATATGAAGTCCTTGTTAAAATCAAGGAAGTTTTGGATGCCTATGGTTCGCCAAGAACCATACCTTTCACCGAAGAAGAACTGAAATTGATCAAAAATTTCAACTTGCTTTCGATGAAACCTATGATTTTTATCGCCAATGTTTCTGAAAGTGATTTGCATCATCCTCAAGATAACAAGCACTACCAAAGACTGCTTGAACTTGCTCAAAAAGAAGGTACGGAAGTGGTGCTGATCTCCGCTCAAGTTGAAATGGAAATTGCATCGCTAGAACCTGAAGAACAACTCAACTTTTTAGAAGCCTATGGACTTAAGAAATCGGGGCTCAATGAAGTGATAGAAAAGAGTTATCGTTTATTGGGCTTAAAAACATATTTCACTGCAGGGGAGCCAGAAGTGAGAGCATGGACCTTCAAAAAAGGGATGAAAGCTCCACAATGTGCTGGTATCATCCATACTGATTTTGAACGTGGATTCATTAAAGCTGAAACCTTATCGTACGATGATTTGATCAAATATGGGTCACCACAGGCTGCTAAAGAAGCTGGCCGAGTTCGACTGGAAGGTAAAGAGTATGTCGTCCAGGATGGAGATATCATGCTCTTCAGGTTCAATGTCTAATGTTTTCAAACCAAGCGATCACAATTTGCGCATCGAAATATTTCGATCATCATCAAATCCAAGAACTGCACAGAAAAGGTGTCGTTCATTTTGGTGAGAACAGGGCACAAGATCTTTTGAAAAAACAAGAAATGTTAAAAAATCTTCCCATCATTTGGCATTTTATTGGGCATCTTCAAACCAATAAAGTGAAAGATATCATCAATCAAATCGAATATTTGCACACTTTGGATCGGATATCTCTCGCGGATAACATTCAGAAATATCGATTCACACCACTCAAATGTTTCATCCAAGTCAATTTAACAGGTGAAAGTCAAAAAAGTGGCATAAACCCCGAGAATTTGGCACAATTTCTGATTGAAATGAAAAAATATGATAAAATAGAGATAATCGGTTTGATGACCATTGGTCAAGAGAATCAACTGGAAATCACCGAAAAAGCATTCATCAAATTAAGTCAATTGGCAACATTACATGGACTCAAAGAAAAGTCTATGGGGATGTCTGATGATTATGAACTCGCACTTCAACACGGTGCAACATACTTACGGATTGGCAGAAAATTTAAAGAACTGCTTGAATAGGAGGCATCATGGGACTCTTCAGTGTATCGAAGAACAAGAAAAAGACACCAATTGAACAAGAAGTGATTCCAAAATCAGAACAGATCATCTTTGAGAAAATGGTTTCTGATGACGATGTGTATTTAATTCAGTTGGCAGACCAATTAATGTCAGGCAAACCACTGATCTTGAATTTTGAACCCCTTGATATTGACCAAGCCAATAAAGCAATCGCATTTTTCTCAGGTGTGGTCTATGCCATTTCAGGTGAGATTGTCAATGTGAAGGAAAAAGTATTCATGTTTGCATCCAAAGAAGTTTATGAAGATGGATCGATGGATGAATTTTTAAAGGAAATCGTAGAATAGAATATTGCGTCGAAAAGGACAAGCAAACCACATGATGTATTAGCGACCTAGGGAGGGTGAAAGCCTGGGACCACTCATCGGGGCGTATCACCTTGGAGCAATTCAACAATCATGAAGTGCCGGATCATTCCGGAACTAAGGTGGTACCGCGGAAAAATCATTTTTTCGTCCTTAGATTTTAAGGACGATTTTATTTTTAATCAGGAGGAATGAAGATGGATTACAAAGACACATTATTGATGCCAAAGACCGATTTTCAAATGAGAGGAAACTTGGGTGTCAGAGAGGTTGAGTTTCAAGAACGCTGGAAACAGATCAATCTCTATCAAAAAGTTCTTGAGAAAAATAAGAATAACACACCGTTTGTTTTACATGATGGTCCCCCCTATGCCAATGGCGATATTCACATTGGTCATGCACTGAACAAAATATTGAAAGATTTTGTTCTTAGATACCAGACCATGAAAGGTAGACACGTCAGATATGTTCCAGGCTGGGATACTCACGGTTTACCCATTGAAACAGCAGTCACGAAAAAGGGTGTCAACCGCAAGGAAATGTCACTTTCCGATTATCGTAAACTGTGCAGAGCTTATGCCATGGAGCAAGTTGAGAAACAAAAAGTTCAGTTTGAAAGACTGGGTATTTTAGGCGAATGGGAACAACCCTATCAAACCTTAACGGGTGATTTTGAGGCTGCACAAATCAGAATATTCGCGAAAATGGTCAAAAGAGGGCTGATTTATAAAGGACTCAAACCTGTTTACTGGTCACCCTCTTCAGAATCTGCACTGGCAGAAGCTGAAATCGAATATCAGGATAAACAGTCGATTTCTGTGTATGTTGCATTCAAAGCTGTGAATGAAACAGGCTTATTAAAAGATGCTTCGTATCTGATTTGGACCACTACACCTTGGACACTTCCAGCAAACTTAGCCATTTCTGTTCATCCAAGATTCAATTATGTAGTCGTTTCTGTTGCTTCTAAGACATATGTAGTTGCGGAAACACTTCTTCAATCCCTGATTGCACAACTTTCATGGTCCGATGTGAAAATCGTAGGTTCCATCAAAGGCAGTGAACTGGAACTGAAACAATACAAACACCCCTTATATGATCGAGTCTCACCCATCATTGTGGGTGAACACGTCACAGATACCGATGGTACTGGGTTGGTTCATACCGCTCCAGGTCATGGTGAAGACGACTATCGAGTCGGTAAAACCTATAATTTAGATATTCTCTGCCCAGTCGATGATCGTGGATACATGATGGCTGAAGCTGGACAATTTGCAGGCATGTATTATGAAAATGCAAATGAAGAGATCGTCAAAGCATTGGAAGAGCAAGGTGTACTTCTTAAGAAAGAACGATTCACTCACTCCTATCCACACGACTGGAGAACCAAAAAACCAGTCATTTTCAGAGCAACACCTCAATGGTTTGCATCCATCGAAATGCTCAAAAAAGAACTTTTGGATGAAGTGAAAAAAGTATCTTGGTTACCCACATGGGGTGAACTGAGAATTTCCAATATGATCGCTGGAAGAGAAGACTGGTGTATCAGCCGTCAGAGAGTTTGGGGAGTTCCAATCCCTGTCTTTTATGCTGAAAATGGTGATGCCATTTTAGATCAGGAAGTCTTAGAGCATGTTGCCAATCTCTTCCATGAACATGGATCTGATATTTGGTATGAAAAAGAAGCAAAAGATTTACTACCCCAAGGTTACACACATCCTTCTTCACCGAAGGGCATCTTTAGAAAAGAAACAGACATCATGGATGTTTGGTTTGATTCTGGTACAACCCACAGCGTTTTAGAATCCAGAGGTCTCCCGTATCCTGCCGATCTCTATTTAGAGGGTTCAGACCAGTATCGTGGATGGTTTAACTCATCCTTGATTACAGGTACAGCTGTTTTCGGTCAGGCTCCATATAAGGCAGTGGTCTCCCATGGATTTGTTTTAGATGGTCAAGGCAGAAAGATGAGTAAATCCCTAGGCAATACCGTCGATCCACTCGTGGTGATGAAACAACAAGGTGCTGACTTACTTCGACTTTGGGTTGCAACAGTCGATTATCAAAGTGATGTCAGAATCTCTAATGAAACGATGAACCAAATTGCAGAAGGGTATCGAAAGATTCGTAATACGTTTAAATTTATGCTTGGAAACCTTGATGGTTTCAATCCAGAACAACATTACATCGGTTACTCCATGAGAGGTCAGTTGAATCGTGTGATGACAGAAAAATATTCGAGACTCATCGAAGAATCGATCCAAGCGTATGAAAATTATCAATTTGATCGGGTTTACCGGATGG
>JANJXB010000007.1 GCA_024709245.1 Acholeplasmataceae bacterium
TGCGTATTATGTATCTCGAGTTGTCATCAACGCATCGTATGGTTCACAATTTACTGTTCAACCTGTGATTTATACAAATCATGGTACAGGCACCATCTCAAATCTTGCTTTTGATGATACCGTCTATCAAGAAACGGTTACCATCAGTGGATCTACATACAACATTACAACACCTAATGGGCTTGCAACAAGTCTTACCACCACACAAATTAGATCAAGCAATGCTACTTTAGGTTCATCTTGGTATTATTACCCTGCTGAAAATAACCCAACCGCGAAGTACCCATCTGTTTTAGGACTCAATTTGGTGACAGGTTCATACACGATTGAATTAACAGATGACCCACTTGATGATGTCATTATTTCTAATTATTATGTCATCGAAGATGCAATTGACTTGATTGCTTTTTCAAAGATGTTGAACTACACAAGAGAAGCTGGGTTAACACCTTATCGTGAACTCAATTACATCATTACACAAAACATCGATCTATCTCAAGTTGCGCAAAATGCTTATGTCACACCTACCGTTGAATTTTCTGGATTAATTGCAGGAAATTCGAATGAAAGATACATTTATGATTTAAGAATCTTAAATGGTACTGCTCAAGGATCCTATTATGCAGGAATGTTTAGTATCTTATCAGGTTCAGTCTATAATCTCATTTTCTATGATGCAACTGTCACTCTGTCTGAAACCGATAACTTTGCCGGTGTCCCCAATTATGTCGGCCTGATTGCGGGTCAAATGGTTGGAGGGCATATTCAAAACGTTCTGATCGATGTCACCATCGATTTAGGTCATCAGACACTCGGTGAACTCTATGTTGGAGGACTCGTCGGTGAAGCTTCAGGCATCATTTCAGGTGTTTATGCTGAGGGCATGATCTTATCCAATACAGATCATGTTTTCCGAACAGACATCTTAATCAATCCATCCTATCATATAGGGGGAATCGTTGGTGCAACCTCGATAAGTTTGCCTCTTGTCCTAACCGATGCATTCAACAATACCGCATTGAATGGTCCCGGAACTACCAGTACTGCAATGACAGTTTCATCCAATCCTACGGTTTACATGGGAGGAGTCATCGGGGAAGTTACCAACACTGCAACTGCAGCACATGTGATGGGTCTTTTGACAAATTCTGGAACACTGACTGTCGGAGAATTAAAATCTGCATCGACCGAAACACAATACTTGGGTGGAGTGATCGGTCAATCATCCGGATTATCGTATGTGATGAGTAGAACTCAGGGTAAATTTAGAAATCAAGGGGTGATTGAGGTCTCAAACAAGGGCACAAACATGATTGTTGCTGCTGGAGTACTCACATCAAACCATTCTCAGACAAATGAGTTCATTCATCTTTTCAATGAATCGTCAGGAACTATATCAACCAACAACTTTACAAATCTATCATTTACTACTTTGGTCTATAACATCGGAAGTGGTATCACACTCTCACAATCTAAGAACGATGCGGATGTCAATCTCATTGGATCAACAGATTTTTCAGGGGTTTACCATTCGACTCAAAACGCGCAGTCACTCTTAAGATTTGTCGAAAATAATGGTGATATCGAATACTTAAATCAAACCATGTCCCAAACCATGTCAATTGCAGGGATCACGTTATCTGACAATATTGATTTTTTGAATGTCACTTATGATGGCAATATTCGTGTCACGAACGTCATCATGCAGACATCAACAACTGTTGAAAGACAACTCTTTATTTCTGGTATTGCAAAGACACTCACACAAGGTAGATCGATTCGAAACGGCCTTGTAAACGGATCCATCATTGTCGGTAGCATCACATCCAATCAGACAGATCTGACACCTAGAAACAACATTTATATCGGTGGTTTCGTCAATTATAACAACTCTGGTAACATGGACCCGAACGGTAACCTTTCAATGCCAGTCGCAACCATTGGGATCATAAATTCAATCAATAGTGCCAATATTCAGTCAACATATTGACTTTCTGTATCAGGTATATCCGGACATGCAAATGTCTTTGCTGGAGGGCTTGTCACTTTCAACGACGGTGATATCCAGGACTCGACCAATATCGGTGATATCAGATTTGAAAATACCAGTAACGTGGATACTGCTAACGTTACATTCAACACCGATGCGACAACAGCAGGATCAACAACGAAATACCGTTATGGTACGATTTTAGGTGGTGTTGCTGCTGCAGTCATGAGTGCGAAATCAAGAATTTATGACTCCTCGAACAGTGGAACCATCATTGGTGTATCGAAGAACTTCTCGAGAACGGGTGGTATTTTAGGTTTAGCGATTTATCGTGAAATCGTATTTGGTAATGCATTTACTCCCTACACAACAGCTGTTAATGCGAATATTGCAGCTTCGATATTGTCGAACTGTATCAATTATGGTAATGTTTCTGCACTCACGATCACCATTTCAATCTATTCCGATACTTCCTTATTTGTGACGATGAGCAGTGGTATTACCAATCCATATCGTTTCGATATCACTCAACCGGTTGTAGTACCATCGTATAATAATACATTCTACTCAGCACTGACCTCGGGTTCCGTGCGAGCCTACACAAAAACATCAAGTGAAGAGCGCCCAGGCATTAATGCTTCTTCAGGTGGAGTCATTGGATACGGATTATCAGTTATGCGCCGTATGATCAATCATGGTCAGATCAGTTCAACAGATGTCGCTGGCGGCGTTGTTGGAGCGACGGTGGTTATTGATACCTCTCAGAATGTTAAGATTGATACTGCGATCAATTATGGAACCGTACGCGCATTCAATCGAGGTACTGTTGGTGATGGATATGACAATTTTGAAAATATAGATATCATGGATTATGAAACAATCCGTGACGGTTTTTATGCTGTCACTGATACGTTTATTTTCCCAAATACACATTCTGACATTCGCCTGTTTCCAGAAAATAAACGCGGTTTTGGCGGTATTTTTGGTAGACTCCAACGTGGATCTGGCTTATATATGAATGGTAATAATGATGCTTCATCTACATTTAACTTTATTGTCAATATGGATCCTAACGTCGACTTGATTGGTCGATTGGATCAGGTTACCAACTACTTATCTTCCCTACGTTTCTTTGATTTTACCAATGCTGTCTATTATAGTGCACGTAAAAATGATACGACTCAAGCCGTATTTGCTGGAATTAGCTTCTTTTATGACAACTCAAGCACCGTAGGTAACCAACTCTACGCAACAAGAACCAGCAGAAACATTACCATTGATACAAGAAAATATGAATATACCTACGATTCAGGTACTGGTCAATGGATGAGAACTACTTATGTTAAGAACACAAATCGTACCGAGGTTGTTCTTTATGGTAGACGTTATGTCAGATATGGTACTGATGAAGCAACTTATGTAAACTTCCAGACCGAAGTGATTTCAAGAAGTGCTGCACCAACGCATGAAAGCACTGGATGGTCTGTTGTATCAGGTTCTACAGTTCCAGCGGGTACACTTGCTGAATATAAATATGAACAAGATTTGCCCCTATACAATCAAGTCTGGGATGTCGATTCCACACGTGTTTTAGGTTCTCAAACCACAACAGCTGTACCTAATGGTTATTATTTGTTTGGAACAACACTTCCGATTCCAACCATCACTGAAGAAAGTAGTGACCCACAAGGTCAATATGTCTATAGCCCAACTTTTGCAATGCAAACTGACCCGATTTTACAACAATACATCTATTTCGCAGAAAATGGAAACTTATCGGATACTTTCATCAACTCTAGACCCAATGGTATGTATGTCCTTGCAACTTCATCAGGTTCAACATTCGGATCCATATTGCCAGCGAACTTGAAGTTTGATCAATTATTACCTTTGCATGATGAACTTGATGGGTCTTTGCCGCCTTATGACATTGATTATGATACCCATGGCAGAATTGATCCCTTGACTGATCCAACCTATGAAGAGCTTCAAACCAGTTACTTAGAACTCTTCCAGACGAAGTATTCCGATAAATCGGTTTTACTCGCAGGAAATACAACATCGCTTAAATTAAAAGAAGATGAAGGTTCACGAACACGACTTCTCAATCCGACCATTGTTCATCCAACAGCGGGAAGCCCAACCGGTGTGATCACTTTTAACTTGAACTTGAATTCACTCGATTTTACAGAAAGCAACTTATCAACAGTCCATTATCGACTCAATGATGCACTACTCCCCATCAATGCTGTCATTGCAAAAACCATTGAGGATTATTATGGTTTACCTTATGGTAGTGATGTTTCAAGTTATCTATCAAGCTTCAGACCCCTTTTAGAAGATTACGCAAATCCAAACATTTTACCTGAAAACAAACCCGATTTGGAACCCCTATTCTCCTATACTTTTGATATCAACAATCCAGTCACAGGTCTTGTGACCATCGGATATTTCTCTTCCTACTCTCAAGTATCACAGTATTTCACTTCATTCATCAACAACAACTATGTCTCTGACTATGAAGTGAGATTAAATGTATCATACAACCCTGTTTATCAGGATCCATTCTTATACAGCTACCAAATTGATGGTGGAACCGTGAGAACTACAATCGTGCAAAATATTACAGCAGAACCTGTCGATGTTTCACTGGTATTCAATTTCCGCGATCCATCCTTTGTACTTCCTGTTGGAACAGATATTTTATCACTGGGTAGTTCAATCAATGACAATGTGACTTTGGAATATTTTGATCCTGCAACATCAAGCTATGTTTTGGTGGATTATGCTGATTACTCTTTATCTTCGACTTTGGTTTCATCAGCAACCAATCACCCATTTTCACTGACTTTAGGTGTCAACACATCCTTAAAATCTGGATTGTATCGAATTGGATTCCGTTTATTGCCATACCAAGATGACAGGGATTACTATACCTTCACCAAGGGTGCATCAACACTTCGTGCCATCAGTTCTCTAACGCATTATTCATCGGGTACTGTGGTCCCATCAGGAACAGTCCTTTCATCGATGGTGAACTTTGGATATAACTTTGATTTTACATCGACTACACCGGTTGCAGTCAATGATCCAATGATTCCTGTCTATAAGATGCAAACACTCTATTACACGCTGCCATTCTTGAATACAATTGCAATTTCTCCATTTGCAACAATTTCAAATGTGGTCATCAATCCAACCACCTACACGGCACAAGGATATCGAATTTACAACATCAGTTACACAATTACCTCAGAATCTGGTGCAAATACGGTTTACACCCATACCATTACAGAAAGAACCATCAGTATCATTGACGTCTTTAGAAACAACAATAAAGTGGTAATGAACAGTTCAAATCCTGTCATCGTCTCTCGTGAAGCATTATCGACTTCGATATCATTGAACTACGGAATCGATCCTACCTATTCGAGTTCGATCTACAACCTTGAATCAGATGATCCAGACAGCTATTTCTCCGCAACGCCTTCAGACATTGAAGGAATTACATTATCGGTTACCGATTCTTATCTGGTCTTCATCGTTGATGAACTGGCAGCTGCAGGGAATTACTCATTTGCCATCACGTACCATCGAACCGGAGAAACTCCGATTGCCTTAGGCACACTTTATGTGACAAAGAGCCAAGGAACCAATGCCTATCTTTCGGATATTCAGTTTGCTGAACTTGCAACTGAAACCAATTATGCGAAGATTTATGTCTCTGATGCGACAGGCACGATTATTACAAGCCCTTATGAACCTTCGATTTATTATGCAGGGATTGACTATGATGGTGCGAATACTGCAGGGGTAACCAATTTTAGAGTCGATGGTCAAGTATCCAATATTCCTTTGGATGAATACATCCCTTATTTCTTGAATTATCTCCCCCTGGGGGCAACCATTTCTAAAAAACTTCCCGGTGGAACGTACACTGCAGAAGTTTACGGTATTGATGATCCTAATGTCTATCTGCTTGCTGCAGACTATACCGCAAGTGAAACGGGCGGCGATGAAGATATCATCATCACGTACCGAGTGAAATCAGAAAACGGACTCAATATGGTTTACTATCACATCACAGTGACAGATATTACTTATAACGTCTCCTATTTATTTGACGTGGTCTATGTTGGTAATGCTTTAAAACCCGATTTAAGCGGTGTGGTTATCATCATCAATGTGAGAAACATGACAACCAACTTACCTGTCGGTGATACTGTTGTCACGGAACTGCCTGATTTTTCAACCGTGACAGGATATACCAATTCAACCAATTTGATGTACATGCTTGACAATCCTGATTATAAGTTCCGATTTGGACGTAACAAGAGTGGATATTTCTCATTTAATGTGAGAATTCTGGATCCAAACGGATATAACTATTCATACAAGATTGAATTAAACGGCACAGATGAACTGGATGATATCAGAGATCATGACCCCTCATCACTGGATATGGGTAAGTATTACTACATCAACAGCAGTACGAAGAACCGTTCAAGAAGTTTCGTGATTACGATTTATGATGCTCAGATACCCATCCGAGATTATGGATTTACAGATAAAGATTTTTCATGGAAACCGGAATAAAAAAAGAACTGCACGCCGTGGCGATGCAGCTCTTTTTGTTTTTGGGTTTGATTAATAGAGGAAGATACCTAGAATCAAAAATCCGAGACCCAAGATGATCAAAGTGATATTGAATCCGGTTTTGCCCATCAATTTGATCATGATTTTCACTTTACCCATTCGATAGATGAATGGAAATTGGAAAAGAAAACTGGCCAACAAGAAGATACCATAGACAATCAAGAATATTGCAAGATATTGCATAGAAACCTCCTATTTTTTAGCGTATACCAACGCGTTTTGAATACCATCTGAAAATGATGTAGGCAAGCCCAAGATTGATGAAGAGCCCAACAATGAAGTAGATGAATTCTTGATCAATGAAAAAATCAATGGGTAAGATCGTCATCGAAATGAGACGAGCTGGCCAGAATCCTGGAATGATGAATAAGAAAATTTCAGTCCAGTTCGTTAAAAATAATGCTGCGATGGGAACCATCAAGATGATACCCGACAATTTCATCATCACAAATCCTTCGACTTTATTGGTTGCAAAACAATTGATGAACAAAGCAATGATAGGACCTGACATGGGTGCAAGTATCAAAATGTAGATGAGATTGATGAATGTCACATTAGGTAAGAAGTCTGCAGCAACGAAAAGTAGTAAAGTCGAGAAAATGCCCATGATATAGCCAACAATCAGTTTGATGAAGACATAATACTTCACATCAATGGGAGTAATTCTTAGGGACAAGATAACTTTGTCGTCTTGATCATCAAGAAGTGTAAATCCAGTGACTGCACCGAACATGAATCCATTCATCAGAATGAAGACAACCGTTACGATTTGTGAAGCTAGAGGATTACCAAGTGAATTTAAGTAAGGAACAAGAAAATAGGCAACAACAGCCATAATGAAAGGATAGATGGCAAGAAATCCATACATCTTATCACGTGTGATGTTTTTTAATTCATGGAGCAATACGCGTTTAAACATGATCACACCCCACTTTGCTTGACTGCATATTCTTTGAATTTAGGTAGTACATAATACAGGTATCCAAAGATTGAGCCTAGAAGAAGAACGACTAAACCAATGACGGTTAAAACTGTCCATTCTGATGAAAATCCGAGTGTGATCAATTCCATCGCTGATTGTGTCGGTGAAATCATGAGCAAATAGTCCCAAACTTTGCCTTTGAAAATGATGTTGAAGAGATGAAGCGATGAAGGGATTAAGAAGATGAATGCATAGATCATGACATTCACAAGCATGGAGGTGAAGTCTTTGGAGTGGAAGGAGAAGACAAATCCGAGTAGACTGTGAAAAAATACAGAAATGATTAAGGCAAGGGTGATGTAGAAGAAGTTCACAGAAACATCTTTGACAAAATAGAACACAACGATGATTAAGAGCGATGATAATACACTATGAAACGTATTGGCAATCGCTTTGGATAAGATAAGTTCACTGCTTTTCACAGGTGTAACCAACAGTGTTGAGAGTGTTGATTCTGTTTTCTCGAAAAACATGATTGCTCCAATGAAGATGGTACTCATCATGGTAGCATCGACAATGATGACAAAAGGGAGCATCGTTGATAGTAAATCCGCATCATCGATGAAATAGAGCAGCAAAAACCAAATGAGTGCAACCACAAAACTGATGGTTGTGACATTGTACTTATGGAGTCTTTGCAGTTCACCTTTGATTAAAATCATCAGTCTGCTATTCATGATTCAAACCCACGCCTGTGACTTGAATGAAGATGTCTTCAAGCGTTGTTTCTCCACTGTGAAGTGTCTCAATGTTTTTGGTTTTGAGTAAAGAGAGGAAATGTTCATTTTGTCCGATACCATCCATGGGGAATTCTTCAGTTACGGTATGCCCATTTTCCTTGTACTCGAGTTTCATGGTTCTTTTGCCATATTTGATTTTCAGGTTCCGAGGAGAATCGATTTCTTTGATTTCTCCATCAACGATGAATGCAACACGGTCACAAAGCTGATCTATGTCAGACATGATGTGTGAAGTAATGAAGACAGTACCACCATCTTTTTTATATTCTCTGATCATATCTTTTAAAATCATGGCATTCGTAGGATCAAGTCCATTGGTAGGCTCATCCAAGAAAAGCATTTCAGGTTTATTGAGCATCGCACGGACAAAATTGAGTCTGATTTTCATGCCTTTGGAATATTCAGAAACCATTTTATCCCGATCATCCCAAAGTCCAACACGTTTCATGAGCATCTCAACATCATGATTCTTTTGATAGAGTTTCAAGAAGAAGTTGATGTTTTCCATGGCAGTCATTTTCGAAAAATGA
>JANJXB010000046.1 GCA_024709245.1 Acholeplasmataceae bacterium
GTTGAACGATCAGAGGTTTCATTTGTATACGGTAAAGGCACAAGAAAAAAAGCATTACAAAGGGATTATGAAAAGATATCGGAATACACAACAAAGCTTAGTGAATATGAAAAATACATCGATATCATCGGACCCGAAAGAAACTCATGTGCAAGAACTGATCATGACGCAACCTTTATGCATATGAAAGAAGACTATATGAGAAACGGTCAGTTAAAGCCAGGATACAATGTGCAGATAGGGGTATCTGATGAATATATCTTACACTTAGATATCTTTCAAGACAGAAGCGACTATCAGACTTTCATTCCCTTCCTTGAGGGTTATCAGAGGGCAGTTGGTTTCTATCCAAAGTATCCAGTAGCAGACGCTGGGTATGGTGGCTTGAAAAACTATCGTTACCTAAAGAACAATCAGATGGACCTCTATCAAAAGTATACGATGTACAGCAAAGAGACGACAGACAAAAAATATGCATGTGATCCTAAAAGACCTGTCAACTTTAAAAAAGACGACATGGGAAACTTCTACGATGAACAGGGTGAACGACTCATCTTCTTATGGCACAGTAAGAAGGGACATGATGTCTACGAGGTGCCCAGTTCAAAGCGCAGGGTCGACATCAATGAAGAACTCTGGGCACTGCAAAAAGAAGCAAGGGAAAACCTTACTTCTGAACTCGGTATCGAACTCAGAGTACAGCGCTCGATTCAGGTTGAAGGTGCATTTGGCATCATCAAAGAACAGATGGGATTTAGAAGGTTCAAGCGCAGAGGTATTCAAAATGTGAAGTTTGAGTTTATGCTCATCGCAATCGGTTATAATTTAGCGAAACTTCACAACAAAAAATATAGAATTTTTCAATAGTTATCCACTGGAAAACTAAGGATTCTCATTGAATCTCTTTTAAACATATCCAAAAACAGGCGTTTTTGATAGTTTATCCACAGTGATAGAAATAAATCAAAGAAAAAAGGACTGCTAAGTCCATGAAGAAAATTAAATCTTCATTTCGTTACAGTCCCTTTTGTTTAGATGGATTTGATGAAAACTGATGTGTGTTCGGTGGATGGATTGGGTTGATAGATGAAACCATCCATTTCAATGGTCCTTAAGGATGTGATGGAATCAATTGGATTCAAGATGAGGTACCTCGCCATCATGCCTCGTGCTTTTTTGATTCCCATGTTGTTTTGAACAGGCTTTCCATCTTTCATCAGAACGAGTTCAATGTGATGAATGTGCTTTAATCCCTTTAAGAGATGACCATATTCATCGGAAGCCAAATTGATGATGATCTCATCTTGATGATGAGTATTTATATAATCGTGTATTTTTTTCTTCCAGAAGTGCTCAAGATTCATGAGAATCCTTGATTTCATTTCCAGGCGATATTTCGAAATACCATCCAAAGGACGAACAAGTCCGTAAAGACCAGAGAGTATGTACAGATGTTTTTGCATGCTTTCGATTTCATGCGCATTCATCGAAAGGACATCGATTCCTTTGAATGCTTGACCATCATAAAGATGGATTGCAGATATTTTTTGATCACCAAAATGCGTGTAATATGATTTGACTTCCGATGCAATCTCTTGTGAGATCTTCATTTCTGCCATCAATCTTTTTTCAGAAATTTTTCTTAATTTGGAAATGAAAAAAAAAGCTTCCTTTTCGAAGGTGGGTATGGTTTGTGGACTGTCGATTCGCTTTGAAAATGTTTTTGCTGGTGAAATAAAGATAACCATGACTTTTTCCTCACATAATCTACCCATGAGTATATCAAAAAAAGCGATAAAATGATAGAATAAGAATTGTCTTAACGAGGAGGAACTTATCTGTGAACGAACGCAAATTATCTCTACTCATGGACTTCTATGAACTCACCATGGCCAATGGTTATTTTCATGATGGTAAGCATGAACAGATTGCAGTCTTCGATGTCTTTTTTCGATCCATACCTGACCAAGGAGGCTATGCTGTTTTTGCAGGTCTCGAACAAGTGATTGATTATATTGAGAATTTATCATTTTCACAATCCGAAATTGATTTTTTAAGAAGTAAAGGAATCTTTTCAGAAGGGTTCTTAGATTATTTGATGCATTTTAAGTTTACATGTGATGTTTTCGCGATGAAAGAAGGGACACCCATTTTTCCTCACGAACCGATCATGATTGTCAAAGGTTCCATATTGCAATGTCAACTGATTGAAACGATGATTTTACTCACCATTAATCACCAGAGTTTGATAGCGACTAAAGCTGCACGTATTGTTTATGCAGCACAAGGTCGAAGCGTTTTGGAATTTGGTGCACGACGCGCTCATGGTTATGATGCATCCATCTTTGGTGCCCGTGCTGCCTACATCAGTGGTGCCATCGGCACATCGAATACATATGTCGATTATGTCTATCAGATCCCAGCGATTGGAACCATGGCGCATAGCTATATACAAAGTTTTGATACCGAATATGAAGCGTTCAAAGCCTATGCCAATACCTATCCTAAAAATACCGTATTGCTTGTCGATACGTACAATACTTTGAAAACAGGTGTACCCAATGCCATTCGGATACACAAGGAAGTCTTGGAACCCCAAGGATACCGTTTAAAGGGCATCCGACTCGATTCTGGAGACTTAACCTATCTCACCAAAGAAGCACGTAAGATGCTTGATTTAAACGGTTTATCGGATGTTAAAATCACGGTTTCCAATTCTCTTGATGAGTATTTAATCAAAGAACTCATCCATCAAGGTGCACAGATCGATGCATTTGGTGTAGGTGAAAGACTGGTCACTGCAAGATCAGAAGCTGTCTTTGGTGGTGTATTCAAACTCTCAGCCATTGAAGTCAATGGGGAATTGAAGAATAAGATTAAAATCAGTGAAAACGTCCAAAAGACGACGACACCTGGATTTAAGCAAGTCTATCGTTTCTATGATGACAAGGGGATGGCTGAAGCGGATGTCATCACATTGCACGATGAGGTGATTGATGAATCAAAACCCTATGTGCTGTTTGATCCCAATTATCCTTGGAAGAGCAAGACCATTGAAAACTTTAAAGTGAAGGCATTGCTTGTTCCTATCTTTAAAGGTGGAAAACGCATTTATGAATTGCCATCACTCAAAGAGATCAGAGCTTATGCCAAAGCAGAACATCAAACACTCTGGCCTGAAGTCTTAAGACTTGAGAACCCCCATGAATATTATGTGGACTTATCACAAGCTCTCTATGATTTGAAACAAGACATGATTAAAAAATACAGAAAATAGAAGGTTATATCCTTGGCTAGAACGATCAAAAAAGAAAATCTGGAACGAATCTTGCATGAACCTTCGATCCTGAAAGGTATTGTCATCATGGCAATACCCGTTTTTTTGAACAATTTACTGAAATCACTCCATGACATGGTCGATGCCATTTTTGTTGCTCGAATTGATTTTCCGGCAGAAGCAGTGAAGGAAGCAGCGCTTGCTGCAATGAACATTCACTGGCCGATCTTCAACTTCTTTATGGCACTCGGTGCTGGACTCGGGGTTGCAACGGTTGCGATGGTCAGTCAGTATGTTGGAGCAAATCGAAGAGATCTTGCTACCAAATATGCTTCTAAATTAATGACACTTGCCATCATTTTTGGTTTAGCCATCACCCTCATTTTCTTCTTCACATCGGATTTGGTACTCGGGTATAATCTATTCGCATGGTTAATGGGTGCTCGTGGTGACGCCCTTGATTTTGCAGGACAATATTTTAGAATTCGCAGTTATGAGTTTATCTTGGTGTTCATCTTTGTTGTGTATCAATCCATCCGACAGGCAACAGGTGAAACCCTGTTTCCTGTGATATTAAATGTGGGTGGCATTGTTGTGAATATTCTTTTGACATGGTTATTCATCTCTGTGTTTAAATGGGGTATTGAAGGTGCTGCCTATGCAACATTGATTGCCCACGCTGCACCGATTCCATTCATCATCTACGATCTTTTTAAATCAAAGAAACACATCACGATTAAAATTCCTGAAATGGGACTTGATATGGATACTGTGGAAGACATGGGAAGATTTGCCATACCAGCAGCAGTGGGTCAAGCCGTATCCTCTTTAGGATTTGTAGTGATACAAAGTATCATTTTAAGATACGGGAATGAAGTTTCTGCAGGTTTCTCTGTAGGTAACCGGATTTCATCCTTACTCCTGAACCCTGTGATTGCTATTTCTTCGATTACTGCAGCATATATTGGATTAAATATTGGCCATCATCAGCCAGAACGAGCCAAACAAAGCTATTATGTCTCTCGAAACTTAAGCTTTATTTTGATGTGTGTCGGTGTTGCCATCATCATTCCTCTACGTTTTCCAATCATCGGTTTCATCTTGGATTCAGAGGTTTCAGCAAGTTATGCCATCTCAGGTGAGTATACATTATGGCTCCTCCTCACACAACCTTTGATGAGTTTATTCCAGTCGTATATCGGATTATTCAATGGCAGTGGCCATTCGAATTACACCTTGAGAATGGCCATGGCAAGACTTTGGGGAATGAGAATCCCGATGGTGTTTCTATTCATGTACTTGCTACCCTCCAATGATTACAGAGGTATCTTTTGGGCGATGATGATTTCGAACTTCCTGATTCTTCCTTATGGTCATTATTTAAAGAAATCAATCAATTATGAAGTGCAGGTGAGATTATGATCCACATCGTCTTGTATGAACCTGAAATTCCTCAAAATACCGGAAATATCATGAGAACCTGTGTTGCCATCGGTGCGAAACTGCATTTGATTGAACCTTTGGGGTTTAAGATCGATGAAGCAAAACTCAGAAGAAGTGCACTCGATTATTATGAACATTTGGATTATCATGTATACAAGAACTTCTCGATATTCAAAGAAAATCATCAGGGTGAATATTTCTTTTTAACACGTTATGGTAAGCAAAATTATGTCGATTTTGATTTTAAGTCGATTCATGAAGATATCTATTTAGTCTTTGGTAAAGAATCAACAGGCATTGACAAGTACTTACTCGCTCAACACATGGATCGCTGTTTCAGAATACCAACAACCGATAAAGTAAGAGCCCTCAATTTAAGTAATGCAGTCGCGTTGGTATCCTATGAGGTCTTAAGACAACTAGGATTCCCGAATCTCGAACTCACAGAACCCGAGAATATGAAGGGTAAAGATTTTTTAGATCAATTCATCAAGAAGGAGACACCATGAAAAAAACGAATATTCAAACCCTTGGCGAAGAAATCGCCAATGCAGTATCCCATGGCTTGATGGCCATCTTTGGAATTGTTGCATTGATACTCCTGCTCATTAAAGCAGATTCAACCATGCATGTGCTTGCAGCCATCATTTTTGGATTTGGCATCATCAATCTTTATACGATGAGTACGCTTTATCACGCACTCTTTCATCCAACAGCAAAAAACGTATTTCAAAGATTTGATCATTTGTCGATCTACATTTTAATCGGTGGCACATTCGCACCCGCCTTACTCCTCATCCCAGATCTACAAAGACCTATCTTTGGTATTGAAGGGATTGGCTTAGGACCCGTTCTGTTTATCATTCAATGGATTTTGATTTTGATTGGTGTGGTGTTCAAATCGATCTGGATCAAGAAATTCGCGAAATTACATTTATTCTTGTATCTTG
>JANJXB010000061.1 GCA_024709245.1 Acholeplasmataceae bacterium
CTAAGTTCTTCTGCCACAACCAACCATGGTAAGTCGCATTGCCATACGTTGGATCAAATCCGAGTCTTTGAATTTGTCCTTGACTATTCACGACATCAAACTGCTTTGCGAGTGCTTCGAGTTCTGCCCATGTTTCAGGAACATCATCAGCATCAAGCCCCAATTCATTAAACATATCTATGTTGTAATAAAGAGCACGTGTGGTCGCTGAAAATGGCATTGCATACAAATCACCTTGATAGGTTGCGAAATCGAGTTGACTTTGTCTAAACTCTGCCAAATCCATCGTATTGATGCCTGAAGTATCGGCTTCAATCAACTCTGAGAGGTTATAAAGGACTCCTGATTTTGCACGTGCTTCAACATCATCAATCGTGGATAATCCCAAATCAGGTGCTGTTCTTGAGGATACAGCGACATTGATCTTATCCCAGTAGTCCCAAAATGAAAATCCTGTGCCCTTGACGAAATACTTGTCTTGGGATTCGTTAAATGTTGTGATGATCTGACGCATGCCGGAATAGGATGTGGATCCTACAGGAGACATATGCCAAAAGTCAATGGTGATTTTATCACCTGCTTCATCTTCTTGACAGGCTGTGATGATGGAAAGTGATGCGATGATCATCAGTAAAACAATGAGTTTTTTCATGGTTATCCTCCTAACCTTTAATGCCAGTGAAGGTAATGCCTTCAATGAACGATTTTTGTGTGAAAAAGAATAAGATGAGTGTTGGTAACATGATGAGTATTGCTGCCGCCATCATGAGATCAAATCTGCCACCAAACTGCATCTGGAATGCTCTGAGTCCAAGTGCAAGTGTCCAATGCTCAGGATTGGACAAGAAGATCAAGGGTCCGAAATAATCATTCCATGTTCCCATGAAGGTGAAGAGTGCAACTGTGATGATTGCAGGTTTACACAGAGGTAACATGATTTTTATGAAAATCTGGAAGTGATTTGCGCCATCGATGATGGCACTTTCGGAAAGTTCTTTTGGAATCCCTTTGAAAAACTGTCTGAGCAAGAAAATATAGAATGCTGCGCCTCCCCCAAAGAATGCAGGAACGACTAAAGGAAGTCTTGTACCGAGCCAACCGATTTGTGCATACATGATGTAGGTAGGAATTAGGATGACTTGAATGGGAATCATCATCGTCGATAACATGATGACAAACCATTTGTCTCTTCCTTTCCATCTCAGTTTAGCGAACGCATACGCTGCCGTGGTTGCTGAAAATAAAGTCCCTGACATCACGAGTACAACAATCAACAAACTATTCTTTAAGTACAAGAGAAATGGAATCGATTGAACTGCAGTGATGAAGTTGCTCCACTGCGGATCTTGCGGGAAAAACACATCAGTCCCTTGTAAAAGTTCCTGAGGTGTCTTTAAAGCAGTGAAGAGCATCCATAAAAAGGGGAAGATGAATCCAAAGCTTGCAAGGGATAAGACGAGATGCAACAGAATTTTCTTCACTTTTTCTTTTTGTTTCTTGTTGAGCCAAGGTTTTGAAATGGTTTCAGTCATCATGACCTCTACTTTCTAACGTGTCGTATCCTTGAGTCGGATGAACCGTGCACGGTACACCAAGTTATTCGACATGTTGTGTTCGAAATTGTATGTATTGGTATTATAGGAGACCAAGATATCCGTACTCTTTGACAAATGCGGATGTGCTTTGGCATTGTACGTATAGGTTGTACTCTTGAACTTTTCTTGTTCGGGTGTATGATAAATCTTCTGAGGTTTGGTAAAGGGTCCTACCGGTGTATCACCAATCGAGAATGCGATATCTGGAGTATTGGTATCGTAGGTGTATACAGCAATGTATTTCCCCTTGTTTTGACCTTCTAAGAGTTGTGAAACAGACATTTCACACGAAATATGTTCTAATAAAGGTTTCGCTTCAAAGATATTGGTGACCCAACCCGATCCATTGTAATAACGCCAGTCATCAAAATATTCAAAATTCTCTTCCAAAACACGTGCTACAATCAATTCTCTTAAACCCCAAGTGGTTTTATAACCATAAATATAGATATATCCATCCGGATTCTTCGCACCTGCTGATTTGGTGTTTGCCATGATGGCACCCCCCATCAACCACTGCGAATCCTTCGAATCGACTAAGAGCGGTGCCATCTTCTGAGTGGCATGTTCATAGTCAATCATTTGATTCTTAATCGGTGTTTTATAGAGTGCAACACCCTTCACACAGAATTGAAGACCTTCAGGTTGATTTAAATCACTGTTGATGGTCATGGGTAGAAAATAGAGATGATCTTTGATGATGACACCATCTTGTAGCCAAATCCAAGAATGTTCCGGATCTCTGAGCAGTGTTGATGTGGAAGTTGCGTAAATATCACGATATTGATGAGAACCATCAAAGAATTTCACAAGATTCAAGCCAAATAATCCTTCATTGAATTGATCATCATTATAATTGCCAAGTCCATTTTGTCTTGGGATATCGAATCGTAAGTAACGATAGGAACCTTCGATGTTCACACTTTCCTTGTGTCCCATTTCTTTAGCGCGTTCCAAGACAGAATCTTTGATTTTCTCATAATTGATGCCATCTTTGGATCCATAGATCGTCAAATGCTTGATGCCACGTTTGGAAAGCATATCGCTTTCTTCACTGTAGTAATTGTAGAAATAAATGTGTGTAAATGATCTGGTCTTGGAGAAATCGAAGGTCAGCACGATTTCTTTCGGTTGATACCCGGATAACCATCCGATGTTCTTTTCTTTTCTATCGTAATATACAAGATTTGAAACCACTGTACCGCTATCGTCAAACTTTGGATCCATCTTGTAAAACGATGAGACACTGCCATCATTTCGCCAATTCACATAAAAATCGACTTTACCGTTTTCCATGATGCCTAAACTGTTGTTTGGCATCAAATGAGGTTGATAGCGACGGTTTGTTTTTTTATCTGAGGTTCCAACAAATGTATCACCAAAGACAAAGAGTGTTTTCATATTCTGTTCTTGGTCAAAACCGTCTTTTCCGTTTGTCATATTGAATGAGTAGATTCCATCTCCACCACTCCACTTTTCAAACTTCAAGAATTTGTTGGTGAGTTCTTCATCCGCCTCTGCCACATAGCCCTTGCCACAAACAACATGAAACTCGATTTCATGATGGGTGACTACTTCTAAACGATTGGCATAGGTTATGCCAGCGGATTGTTCTTCTTGATCGATGAAATACTTGACGGAAATCCCTTGGGTATTCAGTTCTAAAGGGTAGATACGATCTAAAGCAATTTCATGCTTCCCAGGTTTTAAAACGCGTGAGGTAATGATATCTAAATGTTTCACACTAAATCTCCTTTACGATTTGACTTCGATTAAACGAATGAAACGGGGATAATAAATTCTTGCATCCGATAAAGCACCAAGTTGAGTTGTATTGACATTATACGAAATTAAATAATTACCGGGTTCTGACAAGTTGGGATGCATCTTGGCATTGTAAGTGAATGCCCCACGCAAATAGGTATTTTCGATGGTTTGAAAGACTTGGACATAATCTGTGAAAGGACCATATGGATTGTCTGATAATGCGTAGCTGATTTTTCCAGAGGTCGTGTTTTCCATGACTACCAGCATGTATTTCCCTTCAAACATACCTGATTCAATATAAGAAACCGATAATTCTGCGGAAACACCGACGATGATGGGATACGATTGATTGATATCGGATTGATAAGATGATCCATCATAGTAGGTCCACGCGTTCATGTTTTCGATATCTTCAGGTAGAAACCGTGCCGAAACGAGGTGTCTTCCGTTTAAGTCTTTATAACCGTAAACATAAATATATCCATCGATGTGCACATGATTCATCACACCTGCACCATAATAGATGATGCCACCATCACTGGTTCTCACCTGCAAAGGTGTGGAGAAATAGGTGGAATCTTGATGCATGAATCGTTCATTGACGATGGGTGTTTTGATCATGCCGACATTGTGTACCATGAAGAAATCCATGTAGTCCTTGATCAAGATCGGGAATGTGTAGAGATGACCGTTCACCACAACACCATCTTGGAGCCATAATCTTGCAGACAATTCATTGGTGTGAAGGTCTGTGACATGGTTCGAATCTGTTGCCTCACCAAACAAGAATTGTCCTGATTCTGAGAAGATCATGAGCTTACCGAGACCTACAAAGGTATCATCATACGATTCAAGCGTTTTGATCTTGATGTATCTTGCTTCAATACCACCTAAAGTTAAGACCATGGTGTAGGGTTGTAAATCGTTTAAAGTTGCTTGATCAAGTGAATAGGTGTCAATCGATGTGTAATGGATACCGTCACCTGATATCAATAATTCAAACGACTTGGTTCCATAAAGTGGATTGGCTGCATAATTCCAGATATAGAGTTCATCTAAAGGATAGGAGTCCTTTAAATCGATGGTGACTATGGATCCTATTTGATCTGATAGCCAACTTGTTCCATCTGCAGAGTTTGAGAATAATGCATCTTTGGATTGAGAAAGGGTTAATCCTTCTCCATCCAGTAAGTTTCTTGCTTTTTTACCGATGTAAGCATCAGGAACATAAGGGGAATACGCAAGACCATCATTTTCTACATAATCAAAACTGAATGCTTCACCGAAGGGTTGATTGTGATTGTAATAACCTACGGAATTGTTAATCATTCTTGATGTTTGTCTTAGGTTATTAAAAGGATTGACTTTTCCAACAAATGTATCGCTGAAAATGAATCCTGTCGTATTCTTGTTCGCTCCGATCCGATCATTTCCATCTGTGAGATTGAATGAGAAGATTCCATCCGCTCCTGACCATCCTTCATAGCGTAAGAAGGTATTGGACCATGCGAGATCTTCTTTCACAATCAGACCATTGCCTAAGCGGAAGGTGACATCGTCAAGTCCAACTTTTTCGTTCGCTTTGAATGTGAGTTTGACTGATTTCGCCATAGCGCCTCCAAGGGATAGTGTGGTTTTGTCTTCTAAGAGTGGTGCATTGTTGAGGACTCTTTTGAAGTTGATGCCTTCAAATGATGTATCGACAGAGATTTCACTGAGTGGATAGGTTGCATGATTTTGGATTTCAATGGATCCAATCGGATAGATTGCATCCATATGGAAGATGAGTTGATGTGTTTTAATGGTCGATTTTGTGAAGAGTAGAGGATTGATGTCAACGGGTTTATCATAATGAATGAAATTTGCGATATTTCCAGTCACACTGGAATACGGAATATCCAGTGAAAGAACAGGAATTTTCTCACCCAGTGTTTCGGTAAAATCGATATCGAGATCTTCAATCACAATTTCTTCTTCGGTTTCAGTACAAGCACTGAAGACAAAAAGTAAAATTACGATGATTGCAAGAAGCCATTTCTTCATTTTGCCACCCTTGTAAACGTTTTCTATTTTCAATATACCATAAGTCTATCCACTAATACAATACATTTATAATACATTTATGATTTTTATGATACATTATGTGACAAAAAGAAAACCGCAGATCATTTTCTGCGGTAAAATAGTCTTGCTCTGTATTCGTAATGTGCTGCATTATAGAATGTTTCGGTGTATTCAACAAGTCTGTTGGATTCATCATAGGAGTAACGCTTACGCTTTAGCTGGGGTGTGTCATCATAGATTTGCAATACATTTCGAATCTGTTTAGGTGCAAGCACCGCACTCACATATTCTTCAAACATGCTGAAGTAAACATTTTTTGAAGCTAAATAACTATAGAGTGATCCCAGGAGAAAGTCCTGATTGTTAGGGAGTTCAATGATCGGTAACATATAGGTATCTGAATAGAGGATTGGAATGACTGTACCACGGACACGCTTGAGGTTATATAATAAATCCCCTTCATTGATATTGAAGATCGATGACATCATTTTATCTGCTGGAATGAGTTTTAGCTCCGCTTCCATCGTTTTACTAGGTAATCCCATTTCATTCATCTCATTGGTGAAACTTTGAATGAGTGTGAAATTCGATAAGGATGATTTGGTTTGAAGGACGGTTGTACCATAGCCAGCACGGCGTGTTAAATACTGTTCTTGAACGAGTGCAGAGATTGCCGTGCGAATGGTGACACGACTCACACCATACGTTTCAGAGAGTTCTTTTTCACTTGGAATGATTTGTCCCTCTTTCCACTCACCATTTTCGATTTTGGAACGAAGACTGTTTCGGATTTGGATGTAAAAGGGTTGTTTATCGGCAAGATTGATTCGCATAATCTTTCTCCTTTGCACGTTCAAACCCATTTTAGCACTATGTAAATACATTTTCAATACATTTAATCCATTTTAGGATACATTTAAGCGAAAACGAGCATTTGACAATTCATCAAAGTTGGGGTATTGTAAGTATAAAGGCATCAATCATGAGGGAAAACTATGACCTATTATTTAGGAATCGATGGTGGAGGCACCAAAACCAAAGTTGCAGTCATCAATACGCAAGAACAAGTCATTTTCATCGGGACATCCGGTCCTTCTTCGATTGATACCGTGTCTTCAGATGAATCGCTTCATGCATTTCATCAAGCATTGGAACCCCTTTATCAGACAACACCAGACATTGTCTTTTCAAAGATCTTCGCTGGTATTGGTGGAATCGTGACCGATCAAGACATGAGTGATGTTGAAAAAATTCTAAGACGAATCAAAGGATCGACAGAGCACACCATCGTCAGAGCACGAAACGATATGGAAAATGCACTTTATAGTGGTTTATGTTTTGATGAAGGTATCTCTTTGATATGTGGCACTGGAATGGTTGCATTCGGATTAGATACGCATGGTAACAAGCATAAGGCAGGTGGATGGAGTTATAAGGAAGGTGATGCTGGATCTGCTTATGATCTCGGCAATCAAGCCTTAAAAGCCATGATTCGTGCTTATGATGGCAGATATAGGATGTCAGAATTTGCGAAAGAGGTTGCTGAAACGGTTGGACTGAAGAAAGCCATCGACATCGTGGATATATATAACAGAATGGATCGCACGTCGATTGCAAAACTCGCACCGATCGTCACAAAACACGCCAATCAAAATGATCCAACTGCACTCAAAATCGTTGATAATGCAACCGATGAATTGAAACTTGCAGTTCAGGCAGTCTATCAAATGTTATCTTTAAAGGACCCAAAACTCGTGATTGTGGGGAGTCTAGGAAATGCACCAGGCATATTCACTACTCAACTGCATGCGAAAATCAGGGAGATCATTCCAAAGATTCAGATCATCAAACCTGTGATTGATCCAGCTGAAGCAGCAGCCATGATGGCGAAGCGCTTAGTTTAAACATTTAGAGACCCCTTCCACGTCAAGGAAGTGGTCTCTTTACTTTGACATTTTCATGAAACATCACTATAATATGATTATAGTCTTGGGGGTCTCATGAAAAAGATTGAAGCCTTTTTAAATAGTGGTTTATACATATCCATCATCTTTCTGATTACATTTGTCTCATGGACCATGTATGAAGATACACCACCTTATGATTTTAACCTCTATCTGATGATAGGTGTGTTTTTTTTGATTGCAATACTATCGCTGATTTTCATCTTTTTTGAAAATACCATTTATGCCGTTCCAATCATCATCTCGATGCTCGTGATCATCAATAAATCAGATATGACCTTTGAAACGTCTGCATCGATTGGATTCCCTTTGTTATCAGTTTCTATTTTCTTATCCAGTTTCATATTTCACATCATCAGATTTAAACCAAAATTCAAAAAAGGGTTATTTTTCTTAGGACTGATGCTTATTTCGATATCCTATATGATGCCTCTTGTTTATTTACCCTTTGATATACAATCGATTCCACTGTCGATGATAGCGATGGTATATCTAGGTATTTATGTCTTCATGTCATCGACTATGAAATCAAACTTAAATTATCTCTTTAAAATCATGATGTTTTTAAACTTATTATTAACATTTCAAGTCTTCTTCTATCTCTATCAAGGTTACTTGCTCAATCCTGAACTTGATATTTATCATCGAATCTTTATCGGATGGGGTAGAAACTTGGGTTGGGCTAACATCAATGACATGTGCTTCTACATTGCACTCACATTCCCCAGTTATCTATATTTCATCTTCAAGAAACCAAATACGTATCTTTTATGGTTACTCATGATACTCCCAACAGCTGCAGTGATTCTCTCCAAATCGAGAGGTGGCATCATCGGATATGCAGTAGTCATCGTAGGTGTTGTTTTATTCTTCCTCTGGAAGGGGAATAAGAAACATCTCACGCATGGACTCCTCGCACTACTCGTTGCAGCTTTGTTATCGTATTTAGGTCGTGAAGTTTTCTATCT
>JANJXB010000077.1 GCA_024709245.1 Acholeplasmataceae bacterium
GTGGATTTAGACATTCTTTAAAAAAGCCTTAATTTGTTCTGGATCAATATCGATATAGAGGGTTGAATGCTTGCTGTAAGACACACGATAACCCGGTAAACCAGGGATCTTTTTGATGTATTTGACGAGTGTATAATCCACTGGAATCGATGATGATTCTCGCATCGATGAGAAGTATGCAGCAAGCATCGCTGCTTTTCTTAAGATCTTTTCAGTGAGTGTTTTGGTTGTTACAACCACATGCGCTCCTGCACCATCCTTGACATGAAACCATGTATCTTCCTTATGGGCAATCTCATGAGTGACATACTCATTTTGAATGTTGTTTCTACCGATATAGTAGGTAATTCCCTGATCTTCGAGTTTGATGATGTTTGGTTTTTGGGATTGCTTCTTACTGACTTTAGGTAATTTGCTCCCTTTAAATCCATACGGAATCAACTCATTTTCAAGGTCTTTGATTGATTCTGGTGTCGCAAATCCCACAAAAGTCTCCAAATCCTGAAAGAGTTCAAGGAGTTCTTGATTCTGTTTGATTTGGGATTCGATATGAAGTAAACTACGCTTTCCTTTTTGGTAGGATTTGTAATAGAGTTGAGCATTGTCATTTAAAGTCTTGGTAGGATCCAGATCGACTCGAATTCCTTCTATCTCCATCGATGCATGTTTTTCCAAGAGATTCAATCCGCTCTGATAAATGAGATCACCCTTGATGCGATCATGGATACGTTCTCTTGCCTCTTTTAGCATTTCTTCATACTGTATGTTCTTTTTGATGGATTTCTGGATTTGTTTTTGAATGAAGAGTGCATGTGAAAGTAACACAGGTTGACTGGAGATTGCTTTGGTATCCATCATCGAAGAGATTTGATTGAAATGGATTTTTTCATCCGATTCAGGAAATATATCCAAGACATAATCTTTCTTTTGAGTCAGGCTTCGTGTCGGTTTTACTGGAATAGAAAGTACAGGGACTTGATGCTCATCCAAATAGGATGCGATGAAAGGAGAAATGCCTAGATAGTGATTCACCAAATCTTGAGGTGAATGTTCAAGGGTGTAATCTATTTCCGTAAATGGCTTCTTATCAGATGGAAAGAACTCGAAGCTTGCTTGAGGTAAAAGTTGTCTTCCGGATTCAAAAAACATCTTTTTATAGGTATCAATGATGATCATATCCTTAACCAATAATAGATTAGAATGTTTTCCCATCGCTTCAAAAATCAGTTCTTTAGAAATGGGGCCATCAATCAAATCATAGACCGTAAACTTGAACACGATGACGCGATCTGTTTGATATTGGAGAATCTCTTCCAAAATGCCACCCTCGATATGTTTCTTGAGAGTGTTCAAAAACTGAGAAGTGACTTGACCAGACTTCAGTGATTGTGTTAAGTATAATCCATAATGATTCGGTGAAAGATGTAATGCCAAATAATGTCTTTCTCCCTTAACATACAAAACAAAAAGGAACGATGATTCATCGCTTTGATATATTTTTTCTAATCTGGATTTGTGTAAAACTGAATTCAATTCTCTGAGAAGATGATGAATAAATACGCCATCAAAGATCATAAGACACCTCTTCATTCATTTTATCACAATCCAATTCTTTTGCTTGACCTGTAAGCGTTATTCTGATGAAAATTGTTTCATTACTATTTACACAATGTCTTTAATCATATATAATGAATAATAACACCAAGTGAAGGAGGATCTCATGAAACTCAATGAACGTGGCTTATTGATTGTTCTTTCCGGTCCTTCGGGTGTCGGAAAAGGTACAGTTAGACGCGCCTTGTTTCAAATGCCGCATCATGATTTGGTATACTCCGTATCCATGACAACACGCCCCCCTCGTCAAGGTGAAGTTGACGGGGTGGATTATTACTTTGTCGATAAAGAGACTTTTTTAAAACGCATCCAAGAAAATAAGTTTCTCGAATGGGCTGAATTTGTCGGAAATTATTACGGCACCCCTAGAGACAAAGTCGAAGAACAACTTGAAAAAGGTAAGGAAGTCGTCCTTGAAATTGAAGTCGAGGGTGCTTTGCAAGTGAGAAGACAAATGAAGGAAGCTGTCTTTATTTTCTTGGTTCCACCTGGAAAACAAGCATTATATGATCGGCTGATTGGCAGAGGTACAGAACCTCTTGAACTCGTTGAAAAACGAATGAAAAAAGCGGAATCCGAATTCTCGCTTGCACACAAATATGATTATATCGTTGTTAATGATGAGGTCAACAATGCTGCTGACAGAATCATGGCAATCATTCGTGCGGAACATGCGAAGACAGAACGCACCATTCACAACTACTTAAAGATGATCGGAGAGAAATAAGATGACCAAAAACAAAGACGGAATGCGTTACCCATCGATTGACAAACTTTTGTCAAAGATTGATTCCAAGTACAAATTAGTCTATGCAGCAAGTAAAATTGCACACATCATTGAAGCTGACAAACTTAAAGTTGAAGATTCAATTTGTGTAAAAAGCATTGGCATTGCACTAGAAGAAATTCTAGATGGTAAAGTCAAAATCGATTTTGAATCTTAAAGGGCATGTTGCCCTTTTTTTTATTGTTGTCAGGATTTTTCGAATGATGATGAATTATGATACAATATCATTGGTGATTTCATGAATCTTAAAGATAAAATTGCCTTGCTACCCACCGAACCAGGTTGTTATTTGATGAAAAATGATCGAGAAGAGGTCATTTATGTCGGCAAGGCGAAAAACTTAAAAAATCGAGTAAAGACCTATTTTACAGGTGCACATAACGAAAAAACAACACGACTGGTTTCTGAGATTCGTGATTTTTCATATATCTTAACCAACAGTGAGCGCGAATCCTTGATTCTAGAAAACAATCTGATTAAGCAATACTTACCAAGATATAATATTCGTCTGATGGACGATAAGACGTATCCATATATTGAAATTACAGAAGAAGAGCATCCAAGAATTCAAGTGGTAAGACAAAAAGAAATGAAAGGTAGACTCTTCGGACCGTATCCTAATGTCTATGCAGCACGTGAGACATCAAGGCTCTTAAACCGTCTGTATCCTTTAAGAAAGTGTGAGACACTTCCTAAAAAGGCATGTCTCTATTATCACATTGGACAATGCCTTGCCCCATGTATCCATAAAGATGTTACCTATAAGGATACGATTCGAGATATCACCAAGTTTCTCAAAGGCGATACAAAAGACGTGTTAACACGGCTGAATAAAGAAATGGCCAGTGCAAGTGAAGAACTCATGTTTGAAAAAGCCATTGAGTTCAGAGATATGATCAATCACATTGAGGCAACCACTGAAAAACAGATTATCAATATGAATGATTTCAAAGATCGAGATGTGATCAGTTATGCTTTCAGTAAGGATGATATTTCACTTCAGATACTGGTGATGAGAACCGGTAAAATCATTGATCATCATCAAGTTGTATTTGCCTTTGTCGGTGAAGTGATGGATACAGTCTTATCCTATTTGCAACAGTTTTATGAAAATGGCACACCTGATGAACTTCTTTTTTCAGAACGCTTTACTCAAGACGATGTTGAACCTTTCTTCGGTAAAAAAGCAATCATTCCACACATTGGAGACAAAAAGAAGCTCACCGATCTTGCCTCCAAGAATGCAGACTATGATCTTGAACATCATTTTATGTTGTACCGTCATCGTGATGAAAAAAGACAGAAAGCCCTGGAAGATTTATCTGAACTCATGGGCAAGGATATCAAATTAATCGAAGTATTTGACAACGCTCAGCTCTTTGGAACCGCTCCGATTTCAGCACTCATTGTTTTTAAAGAACAAGCGTTTGATAAGAAAAATTATCGAAAATATCATCTTCAAACCACAACCAATGATGACTATCAGGCCATGAAGGAAGTCACCTACAGAAGATATCAAAAACAATTGATTGAAGGCCAAGCATTGCCGGATTTGATTCTTGTAGATGGTGGTAAAGGACAACTCTCTGCAGCTACAGAGGTCCTCGAACAATTGGGAATTTCGATACCCATTGCAGGACTGAAAAAGAATTCAAAACACACCCTTGAAGCACTCGTTTATCAAGACCAAGTCATCCCACTGCTCAAGCAAAGTGAACTGTATAAATTTCTTTTGAAACTCTCAGAAGAAGTACATCGATTCGCCATTGATTTCCATCGGAAAACAAGATCAAAACAATCCATTCAATCACCTCTTGATCAAATCAAGGGTATTGGAAATCAAAGAAAAAAGGCCCTTTTAAGCCATTTCTCATCCATTGAGGCGATCAAACAGGCAACCCCTGATGAATTATCATCCTTAGGCATTCCAGAGGATGTCATCAAACGACTGAAAGAGGAACTGACATGAAACGAATCATCGTAGGTATCGAACCCAAGCATAAGATTTTCTTCATCAATTATTCAGGTCGAAAGGTCGGATTCTACTTATCCAATCGTCTTTCCAAAACATTTTTCTCATATTTAAAAAAGGGAGTTCTGGTTGACTTTGAAATTGCTCCTAAGCTGAAAAAAATCAACAACATTAGCTATTATCAGGTCGCATTTTTCAATCAGATTGTTTCACTCTTGCCTTATAGAATCCATTATGATTTATTTAAACTTAGAAAAGACATGCAGGCTGTGTTAGAAGCGAACACGCATTATTTGTTCATCGACTTTGAAATGACCATGCCTGGTTATCATGATCTTGAGTTTCGACCTGAAATTATTCAAGTTGGATATGTTCTTTCTGAACCGAAACAAGAACCCATTCTTTCTGATGGATTTTATGTCTTGCCTAAAGAAAAGCGTAGTCTATCCAAAAGAACGAAACGCTTCCTCAATTTAGAAGAAGAGGATTTCTTTCAGCAAGCCATACCCTTTGATGCTTTTTATGACCAACTGAACCATCTCATCGAAACCTATCATCCAAAACTTGTTGTATGGGGTAAAAATGATTTAACAGCGTTAAATGATGCTTATCTCATGCATGAGAAAAAACCATTGACCAGCGATTTGGATTTCATTGATTTATTGAAATTGCACAAGGATTATTACAATCTTAAAGATGACCTAGGTTTATTCAAGGCATACAAAACTTACTATGCCATTGATTTTGATCAGACACACGATGCAAAAGATGATGCAGTGGTCACCAAACTTGTCTTCGATGCCTTTTTAAACTACATGTAAGAAAAAAGCCCAAATAGAATTGGGCTATTTTTTATGTTGATTTTAAATCGACAACAATTGGAATCACAAGCGGTCTTCTTTGAGTCAAGTCAAATATTTTTTGATTCAAGTGATCAATAACAGCTTGTTTTAAATTCAATTCGTTATAAAGTTTCTTACCAAGCTCTGCAACCACAATCTTCTTGGCTTCATTGGCGAGAGACTGTGTGATTTCTTCATTACCTTTCATGTAGATGAATCCTCTTGAGATGATCGTAGGCTCATTGACAAGTTTTTTAGTTTGAGTGTTGACCGATAAGACAACCGAAAACAATCCTTCTTCAGAAAGCAATTTGCGTTCTTTGATGACTGTACTACCGATATCGCCAATCCCTGTACCATCGATATACACTTCACCCGCAGTCACTTTGCCTGCAAGTCTGATGGAATCTTGTGTGATGGCAGCAACATCTCCATTATCCATGATGAGAATGTTTTCTTCTTTAACACCACAGTCCATGGCCAGTTCTTTATGGTGCTTGAGCATTCGGTGTTCACCATGCATAGGGATGAACATCTTGGGTCTGATCAGGGATAACATCAGTTTCAAATCCTGTTGAGCCCCATGTCCTGAAGTGTGTGTATCTGCTAGAGGTCCATGAGTGATGACTTCAACATCCAATCTAAAGAGCTTGTTGATGGTTCGGTTAATCCCTTCTTGATTTCCAGGAATCGGTGAGGATGAGAAAATCACGGTATCTCCAGGCATTGCCTTGATTTGACGATGTGAACCGTTTGCGATTCGAGAGAGAGCAGCAAGAGGTTCGCCTTGTGATCCTGTGACGAGGATGGTGAGTTCATTGGGTTTGACGCGATTGACCTGTTCACCACTGACGATGGTATCTTTCGGTGCCTTGATGTAACCAGTTTGCATCCCAGCCTCGATGGCACGTTCCATACTTCTACCAAAAACAGCGACTTTTCGGTTATTCAATACCGAAGATTCTATGATTTGTTGAATACGATACATATTGGATGCAAATGTCGCAATGATGATACGTCCACTCATCCGAGAGAATAACTCGTTGATCGATTTGCCAATTTTGGAATCTGATGGAATGAGTTCATCGCGTTCTGCATTGGTTGAATCAGACAATAGACATAAAACACCTTCAGATCCGATGGCAGCTAGTTTATCGTATTCGGCAGCTGGACCAACCGGTGTAAAATCAATTTTAAAATCACCGGTATGAAACAAAATGCCTTGGGGTGTTCGAAACACAAAACCAAACATATCTGGAATCGAGTGGTTTAATCGGATAAACGACAATTCTACATGTTTGAATGAGTATTTGTAATGGCTCTTGTATTCTTCAATTTTTGGAGGTTTGATGTCAGGATGCTCGAGTAATTTGTATTCGATTAAATCCACAGCAATCCCTGATGCATAGATTTTTGGTATGTTGACTTTTTTAAGCAGATAAGGAATACCGCCAATGTGATCTTCATGCGCATGGGTAATGAAAAGACCAACGATACGTTCCTCGTTTTCCAGTAGATAAGTATAGTCGGGAATGACGTAGTCAATACCGAGTAGATGTTCATCTGGGAATAGAATTCCAGCATCTACAATGAAGATTTGATCTTCAATCTCATAGATGTAGGTATTCTTCCCTACTTCACCAAGTCCTCCTAATGCAAAAATGCCGAGTTCACCGGTGTTGAGTAATGGATTTTTCATTTTGAATCCTCCAGCGCAAATATTACATTTCTTATTGTATAATAAAAACACTCAAAATGGTAGTGGAATACTTAATATGCTATAATATTTTTGAGGTGCACCATGAAAACCATCATATTCTTCGATGTGGACAATACCGTTTACAACAACTCATTAGGTATCATTCCAGACCAAACAAGACGTCTTCTTGATGAATTGTCTCGAAAACCCGATGTGGTCTTGGGGCTGGCTACAGGTCGTGGTTTCAAAAAACTTGAAATCATTGCTGATGTCATCCCTCTTTTTACATATCTTGTGCTTATCAATGGATCTGTTGTCTATCAAAATGGAAAAATCATCTATAATCATCCAATCGAAAAGAAAGACATTGAAGAAGTGCTTGAAATCACCAAAGGTAATGATTTCAATGTCGGTATGGTGGGTTTAGAAGACGAAGCTGTCAATTATTGGGATGAACGAGTCGGCTATGGAATGAAAGCACTCAGAGGAATATTTCCAAAAGTCGATCCCGATTTTTATCAGAAAAACCCAATCTATCAGTTATGGATGTTTGCTGATCATGAAGATATGATTTTGGATATTGCAAAAAAGATTACCAAATTCAGAGTATATCCATGGCATAAAGGTGGAGCTGATTTTGTATATCCTTTCATGAATAAGGCACATGGCATCGAAAAAGCACTCGAGCATGAAAAAGATTACAGGTTAATCTGCATTGGTGATGGAGCCAATGACATTCAAATGATTGAAATGGCAGACATCGGTATTGCAATGAATAATACGAGATTCAATGAACTCAAAGAAAAAGCCGATCATGTAGCTCCACATATCATGGAAGATCAGCTTTATGCATTCTTTGAGAAACTCAATCTAATTTAGGTCTTAATTTGTCTTGAACATCCTTAATGATTTCCTTTGGGACATAAGGAGAAATGTCTGCATGATGAATCACAAGTTCCTTGATTCCAGAAGACGATACGAAATGGTTTCTTGAAGATGGGAATAGGATGATGGTTTCGATGTTTCGATTCAAATTACGGTTGAATTGATATAGAGCATATTCGTTTTCATAATCAGGGATGTTTCTAAGTCCTCTAATCATCAGTTCAATATCGTTTTTCTGAGCATAACGAACCACGAGATCTGTGGTTGATGTGACCACAACATTCGGAATGTCATAGCAAACACGCTCAATCATTTCGATACGTTCTTGAGCGGTGAATGTCGGAACTTTCTTATAATTGTCAGCAACCACGACATGGAGTTGATCAACAAATCGTGCTGCTCGCTTGATGATGTCCAGGTGACCGATGGTTAAGGGATCGAAGGTACCTGGATAAACCGCTTTTTTCATAGTTTTATACCTCGCTTCACTTTTCAGTATATCATCAAAAATCAAAAAAGAATCAAAGGAGATTCAATATGAAAGTTCTACGTAAAGGTATTCAGATTCAAATTCTATTATTCATCGTTTTCTTTTTAATGGGTGTCAGTATCATCATCACACATTTTTTACCCGATCAATTGACTGTGGTCAATTTAGTCACGATTGCAGTCGTGGTAGTCTTCTCGGTCTTAGGTTATAAAATCTATAAGAATCCAGATATGACCGTCATTGTCATCACACCCAAAGAAGAGAAGACCATCAAGTATCTCACCTATGGCTATTTTATTGTCTACGTGATTCGAATGGTTCTATCTTCTTCACAGGTTTTGGATGCTTTAGTTGTTCATTTAGGCTCAGGCATTCTCTTAATGGGTATCGCTGTATTTGGGATGTTATTCCAGTATCGTATCTTCAAGGGAAAATAAGAGTGAGAAAAACACTCTTTTTTTATGATATAATAAAAAAGTAAACCACAAGGAGGAACATATGAAAACTCTTAACGAAGTATATGTCTTAAACAATGGCGTCAAAATGCCTAAAATCGGATTTGGAACATGGCAGATTCCAAATGGAGCTCCAGCCTATGATGCTGTAACACTGGCTCTCAAAAATGGTTATCGACACATCGATACTGCAGCTGCTTACAGAAATGAGGAAAGTGTTGGAAAGGCGATTCGCGATTCTAAAATTCCAAGATCTGAGATATTTGTCACAACCAAACTTGAATCACACATTAAATCTTACGATGAAGCACTTGAAGCATTCGAAAAAACAATGAAGGAATTGGATTTAGGTTACGTTGATCTTTATATCATTCATGCTCCATGGCCTTGGAGTGCGATTGGTAAAGACTGCAGAGAAGGAAACATCCAGGCATATAAGGCGCTTGAAACGATTTATAAATCCGGAAAAGCGAGAGCTATTGGTGTATCCAATTTCAATGTTTCAGATCTAGAAAACATTTTAGCAAACACGGAAATCGTACCTGCTGTCAATCAGATTTCATTCTTCATTGGTAGCAATCAACCGGAGACACATGCATTTTGTAAGTCTAAAGGTATTCTTGTTGAAGCGTATTCTCCCCTGGCGATTGGTCATGCATTATCCAATGAACATATTGTGAAGATGGCTGAAAAATACAAGGTCACCCCAGCGCAAATCTGCATTCGTTATTGCATCGAAAAAGGAACAGCACCCCTTCCAAAATCCACACATGAGCACCGCATCATCGAGAATACGAAAGTTGATTTCAAAATCAGTGATGCTGATGTAGCATTCTTGGATTCCATCAAAGATGATCCGAGAAAATGGTCATAAAAAGAAAAAAGGACATTTCGCAATGTCCTTGTTTTTTATGCTTTTCCACCATAACGATGGCCTTGACCACCTTGTCCTTGATGGTGATTCCCCACTCTTTGTTGAAACATTTTCTTCAATCTATTTGAAATATCACCGGCAGCACACGTCAATCTGTCTTTAGAAAATGCTTTTAGATGATTTTCTGAACCTGCTTTGAGATATTCAAATACGGTACGAACATCATCAGGTAAGTCCTGTTCTAAGAAAGAATCATAGATTGCAATATTGAGTGTTTCTGCTTCAATACCTGTAGCAATTGCGCTTGCAATCGAATCTGGCAAAACAACAGAATCACTTGCATGATTCTCTGGAACGTTGATGCCATAGGTTTCAAATAAAGGCAATAACAAATCAATATGTTTTTGCTCAGCCAAGACTATTTTTGAGAATGGTTTCACTTGACCATATGCCTCAATGATGGCTTGGTATGTTGCTTGAGCAGCATATTCATCCAAAATGGCGTAAGTCAACATTTCCTCTAATGTCAAAATCCCATCTTCATCTTCATCCAGTATTGGTGCATCCAGCAATACGCCTGCTGATTTTGCACTGACGGACAAACCGGTTACTAAAACTAAAGAAAATACAAGAATCAACAATCCAAAACCTATTAATTTTTTCGTCATGATGTAATCCTCCTTATGACTTTACTATCATACTGTCATGAAAGAAGATTTATTGGATGATATGGATGAATATGGGATTAAAAACATAAAATCAATGAACATCAGATCAATTTTTTAGTGCTGGATGTGATTTGCCTGACAATCTTGACAATAACCATAAACGGTCATATCATGATGCGTAATCTTAAAATGATGTTCAGATGCGACATGATCAGCAATAGAGTCTAAATGACAGTCAATTTCGTACATCTTTTGACATCCAAGACAAATCATATAATGATGATGATCATGATGATTGATGTAGTAAAATGTCGTATTTTTCATGGTTGATTTCGACACAAGTCCTTCGATGAAAAAAGCATCGAGCGTACGATAAACTGTTGATAAATTCATGGAATCATCAGGCAATTCTGCATGAATCATTTCTGCACTTTTCGGTTGATGTGTCTGAGTTAATAAATCTAGAATGAATCTTCTTTGTTTGGTCATTCTCATACATTTTTCCTCCAAATGGGTTTAATAATGATGGATAAAAGCAAAACGATTGCATAAAGGACAACAATGGTTGAACCGACAGGAATCTCAAGTGGATGTGCAATAAATATACCCATGAGTACAATCAAAAGCGATGAAACAATTCCTACAATGAGTGTGTTCTTAAAACTTTTAGTCCATTGACTTGAAATGATGGAAGGAAACACAACCAAAGCAGAAATGAGGAGTGTACCAATGGTTCGTACTCCAATGACGATGAAAAAAGCTGTGAGTGCTGCCAAGACATAACCGAGTAATTGAACACGAATTTTGGCAAACTTCGCATAATTCAAATCATAAGTCATCAGAAACAGCTTGCGATAAAAGAAGAGGATAAATAGAGAAATGAGTATTGAAACCACAATGGATAAAATCATATCTGCTTGAGTTGCTGTAAAGATATTACCTACTAGCATCGATTCCACTGAAATCGAAAAACCTTGTCCTTTTTTGACGAGTATCAATCCAATAGCAAAGGATATGGCAGAAACCAATCCTATCGCTGCGTCACCATTCATCGTTTTTGTTGTGGATAAATACTTGATCAAAAGAGATGCTAACATGACAAATGGAATGGCGATATAGAGAGCCTCACTGGATAAAAGAATGCCTAGAATGACACCAGCAAAACTCACATGAGCCAATCCATCAGCAATCATGGCTTGTTGATTCAAAACTAAAAATGGGGACAGCATGGCTGCTGATAATGCGAGTGCGACACCGATTAAAATAGCGTTTTGTATAAAACCGTATTGGAGAAAATCAACCATGGTGATGACCTCCATGCTCAAAATGTTCAAACTCAGGATAAGTTCCGAAGAACTTTATCTTCTGATCAACATACATGACTTTACAATCATTTTTAACTGCATCCGTTAAATCATGAGTAACATGGATGATGGTCATTTTTTGATCTTGTTGCAAACGGTAGAGCAGCTCGTAAAATTTCTCGCGAAATGAGGGATCTAAAGCAGAAGTCGGTTCGTCTAAAATGAGGAGTTCAGGATTCGAGATCAATGCCCTGATTAAGAATACACGTTGTTGCTGTCCACCAGAAAGATACGACATGCTCTCATTGAAGAGTTGTGGAATCTCCATGATATTGAGCCAATGTCGGATCAGCTCACATTCTGCCAATGTAGGTTTTAATCTTTGTTGCGCAAAGCCAGAATAAATGACCTCTCGTACGGTCATTGGAAGATTCACTTTTGTAAGTAATTTTTGAGGGAGATAACCCATTTGGACATGTGCAACTGTGATGGTTCCAGAACTGGGAGTGAGTAAACCTACGAGCAACTTAACTAATGTTGTTTTTCCACTTCCATTCGGACCGACAATATGCAGAAAATCACCCTGATTGACACTAAAGGTGATATCTGAAAGGACGTTAAATTTCCCAAAATTGACGTTGACATCCTGATAATGAATCATGTTAGACCGTGGGTGTATTCAAAGCAAGCTTGATGTGATCAAAATTCTGTTCAAGCAAAGCCAAGTAAGTGACACCTGCCTCCATTTGTGACTTCGTAATGTTATGATATCCATGAAGTTCGAGTAATGTCAAGTGATAGTTTTCTTTTGCAAGTTCGGACTGTATCTTTAATGCAGCTTTCGGTTCTACAAGTTCTTCGACGAATAAAAACAAGGTATTCGAAGTTTTGACTTCATTGACAAATTGAATTAATTCTGATGAAGTCAAATCAGCATCTGGTTTAAATCCTTCAAAAAGACTGATGATGTTCAAGTGATAACGTTCACCAAATGCACCCATGGCATTATGTCCAGCGAAATAGAGTGTTGATTCACGATAGGGTTCACTCATGAGCATTTCCTCAATTTCATGATGTAATTCTTCGATTTCATGAATGTACTCATGCGCATTTTCTTCATAGAAAGAAGCATTTTCTGGGTCAATTTCAATGATTTTTTCAAGAATTGCTTCGATCAATTGGATGGCAGTGGTTGGATCAGTCCAGAAATGAATCTCATTCTCATTTTCATGATCGTGATCGTCTTCACCCTCAATCAGTGTCGATAACGTCGATGTATGCATATGCTCATCGTCGTGTTCATGATCTTCAAGTACATAAGATGATGACATATTGATGGCAATTGTATCAGAACCGATCATCTGATCAACATCTTTAATCCATGTATCAATCTCAAGACTTGTGAAGATAAATAATTTCGCTTCCTTAATGGCGACCATGTCTTGGCTGGTAGCCTCATAATCATGAATCTCAGCTCCTGGTGGAATCAGCAAACTGACAGTCATCTTGTCTCCAACGATTTGTCTTGCGAAGTCATATTGAGGAAACATCGTGGTTACAATATCCGCTTTCTTTGAATTGCTACAAGCGAATAGAACCAGAGAAAGTATGGATATGAAAACAATTAATGCAATCTTTTTCATGCGAAAACTCCTTTTGCGAATGATTTGCAACTACAGTATATCACTTTGGTTTCTTTTTGCAAATGATTCGCAATAAAAACATTCATCAATCCATCAAATCGTAGAAAATGCAAAGAGAATAATTGATAATTTTTCGAATCAATGTTATAATAAAGGCCTAGACATGAGTGGGATGATGATTTCCACTCGTTTTATTGAGGTCTGCATGAATATAGAAAAAATCAAAGAAAAGTTAATACCCATTTTGGATCGTTCGAACTTATCCATTTACTCGATTCGTACCAAAAAAGAGTTTGGAGAAAAGATCCTCGAGATTTTGATTGATGTCGATACCATGGAAATCAATGAACTCGAAAAGATCCATTTAGAATTTCAAGCAAGTTTAGACGATGATGATTTAGATCCAGATTACTTTCTAGAACTATCTTCAGTCGGTCTTGAACGACCTCTGAAAACCAAACTGGATTTAGAGAAAGCCTTAGGTAAGTACATCTACCTTGAATCACAAAAATATCGGGGATATGCGACACTACTTACTTTTGAGAATGACATCATGACGATTGAAGTCAATGATATGGGCCGTATGAAAAAAATAGAAATCACATTCGACAGTGCAAAAAAGATGCGCACAGCTGTCAAATTTTAGGAGGATATCATGATCAGTAAAGAATTTTTTAAAAACATTGAAGCCGTCGCAGACGAAAAAGAACTCACACACGAGCAAGTGCTTGAAGCATTTGTCCAAGGAATGATTGCAGGTTGTAAAAAAGCACACGATGTACGTTCATGCCGTGTTGAAATCAAAGAAGAAAGAAGCGAAATTTTGGTTTTCAAGCAGCATCTTGTTGTTGAAGAGTACTCCATCGATGCCGATAAGAACTACTCTCAAATACTCCTTGAGGATGCCAAAGAAATCAATCCAAGAGCCAAAGTTGGAGATATCATTGAACAAAAGATTGATCCTAAAGATTTCGGTCATTTCGCAGTGCGTGACTTTAAATCAAGACTCAACGAGACCTTAATCAACATGCAGAAGGAAAATCTCTACAAGCATTTCAAGAAATTCGAGCATGAGATGATCACTGCTCGAGTCATTGATGTCGATGACAATCACTACCGTCTTGATATTGGTAAAGACTTAACGACGTTGTTACCCAAGAAAGAATCTTTACCCAAAGACAATTTCCATATTGGTGATTATGTACGTGTTTATGTATCTGATGTTGAAATGAAGACGAAATGGCCAAAAGTATTTGTCAGCAGATCTCATTCATCACTCATCATTAGACTTCTTGAAAGTTTCATTCCTGAAATCAAAGACGGTATCATCGAAATCATGGGTATTTCAAGAGACCCAGGTGATCGTTCCAAGATTGGAGTGAAATCCAATGATCCAAAAGTAGATCCCATCGGTGCATGCGTTGGTGAAGGCGGCTCACGTATTCGTGAAATCGTCAAAGCACTCTCTGATGAAAAGATTGACTTATTCCGTTGGAGTGACAATGAAAAAGAATTGATTGCTAACGCGTTACAACCTGCAGAAGTCATTGCTGTCACTCGTGTCAATCCAAAAGAGAAGAATGCATTGGCCATCGTTCCCAACGATCAACTCTCATTAGCGATTGGCAAATTGGGTCAAAACGTCAAACTAGCCGTTCAGGCATGCGGTTGGTCTATTGATATTAAGTCTGAGCAAATGGCTCAAGGCGAAGGTATTCTCTATTAATACAGAAAGGAGATGCACATGAACAAAGTTAAAAAGACGCCACTGAGAACATGTGTCGTCACCAAAGAAGTATGTCCAAAAAAAGCACTGATTCGAGTCGCTTGCACCAAATAAGGGGTCGTCTCAATTGATCCCATCGGCAAAGCGCCGGGTAGAGGTGCTTACTTGAAACTCACCAAAGATGTGGTATTGCTGGCTAAAAAAACAAAAGCACTCGACAAAAAACTTGAAGCAGTCGTTCCTGATGAAATATATGAGGAACTACTTCAATTGATCCATGATTAATACCATTGGACTTGCCTACAGAGCAAGAAAAGTGACAGTAGGTACTGACATCACACTCACTGCAATGCGAAATGGAAAAGTTGTACTTTTGTTGCTTGCAACAGATGCATCACATACCACCAAGAAAAAAGTATATGACAAGTGCAAGACCTATCAGGTTGAAGTACTTGAAGAATTAAGTTCGTACGATCTATCGACCGGACTAGGCAAAGAAGACATCAAAGTGATTGGAATAACCGACAGGGGGTTTAGTCAATTATTGATGAATCAAAGAAGGAAGTGATTTTATGCCTACGTATCAAAACAAAAATAATCAAAATCAAAACCAAAATCAACGGAAAAGTAATGTTCAGCATAAGAAACCTGACCATAAGCGTCCCGTTTCAACACCTGTTAAAAAAGATGTAAAACCTGCAGGTGAACGCATTTTCGTTTACAAACCCGATATGAATGTTGCTCAAGTTGCTGAAGGATTGATGATCAGCAACGCTGTCATGATCAAAAAACTCATGCAACTTGGTTTAATGGCTTCAATCAATCAAGTGATTGATCGAGATACCATTGAAGTGATTGCACTAGATGAAGGATTTAAAGTCATTAACGAAGTCATTACAGACCTCGCTCGTTACGATGAAATGGAAATCAAAGATCGTCCAGAAGATATGAAAAAGAGACCTCCTATTGTCACCGTCATGGGACATGTTGACCATGGGAAGACAACACTCCTCGATGCCATTCGAAAATCGAGAGTCGTTGAAGGAGAAGCGGGTGGGATCACTCAACATATTGGTGCATATCAAGTGATTCGTAATGGTGAAGCCATTACATTCATCGATACTCCTGGCCATGCTGCATTCACAGAAATGCGTGCACGTGGAGCTAAGGTCACTGATATTGTTGTTTTAGTCGTTGCTGCAGACGATGGTGTTATGCCTCAAACCATTGAAGCATTAGACCATGCCAAAGCTGCTAAAGTACCGATTGTCGTGGCAATCAATAAGATGGATAAGCCATCAGCAAATCCAGACCGTGTCATGACAGAACTCTCTGAACAAGGACTGATTCCTGAAGCATGGGGTGGTAAAACACCATTTGTTCATGTTTCCGCTTTAAGAAAGCAAGGCATTGATGAATTACTGGATGTGATTCAATTGATCAGTGAAATTGAAGAATTTAAAGCAAATCCAAATCGATTGGCCAAAGGTACTGTCATTGAAGCATCTCTTGATAAAGGTAGAGGACCTGTAGCAACACTCATTATTGAAACAGGTACACTTAAGGTTGGTGATTATATCGTCATTGGTAACACATACGGTAAAGTTAGAACCATGCAAGATGACTTGAAAAAGAGATACAATGAAGCCATCCCTTCACAGCCCATTGAAGTCACTGGTTTAAATGAAGTTCCACAAGCAGGTGATATCTTCATGGCGTTTAAAGATGAACGTATTACTAAAGATATCGCATTGGAACGTCAATCCAGAACGAAAGAAGGCGAAAGCAAGGCCGTCAAGAAGACTTCATTAGATACAATGTTTGGTGAAATCGAAAGTACTGAAAAAGAATTGAATATCATCATTAAAGGTGATGTTCAAGGCTCGATTGAAGCTCTGAAAGGTTTACTTGAAAAAATCGATGTTGACGGTTTCCATGTCAATGTGGTCAGATCATCTGTAGGTGCAATCACTGAAAGTGACGTCACACTGGCAAATGCTTCGAAAGCAATTCTCATCGGATTTAATGTCCGCCCTACTGCAGCTGTTAAACAACAAGCAGACGCACAAGGTGTTGAAATCAGACTGTACAACATTATCTACCGTGTCCAAGAAGACATTGAAGCTGCACTCAAAGGTATGCTCGCTCCAACCTATGAAGAAATTGTTACTGGACAAGCAGAAGTTAGAGAAGTTTTCAAGGTTTCAAAGGTAGGTGCCATTGCAGGTTGCTATGTCACTGATGGCGTCGTGAGAAGAGATGCACTTGTACGTATTTTACGTAACGGTGTCGTCGCTTATGAAGGAAAACTTGCATCACTTAAAAGATTTAAAGATGACGTCAAAGAAGTCAAATATGGTTATGAGTGTGGTTTATCCATTGAAAACTATAATGATATCAAGGTAGGAGACATCATCGAAGCATCTCAAATGAAAGAAATCGAGGTGGAATAATATGTCCATAACAACCGATCGTTTAGCGAGTTTGATTCAAAGAGAACTTGCACCCATTGTCAATCGTGAAGTCAAAGACAAAAGCTTTGGTTATATCAACTTAACTGAAGTCAAAGTCACGAAAGATTTATCATTTGCAACCATTTATTACACCATATTGTCAGATGACCCCAAAGTCATTGAAAAAGCAAAGTTGTCAATCGAAGAATTCAAAGTTGTCATTCGTATGGAACTTGCGAAAAAAATCAATAACATCAGAAAGATTCCAGATTTATTATTCAAATACGATGAAGCGCTTGCCTATGGCAACCACATCGATCGCATCTTAAAAACAATCAAGTAACCTCGGTTACTTTTTTGTTATCAAGACCATGATATAATATCATTAGGTGAAGCCATGTTCGCAAAGGTCATTGTCGATATTCGACACGAAGAAGTCAATCATGAATTCGATTATATCGTTCCTCAATCGTTCGAGGATTTTTTGGTGCGTGGCATGCGAGTTCTTGTGCCCTTTGGTGCACAAACCCGTATGGGATATGTCATCAGTATCATGGACCAAAGCATTTCAGCAACCAAGGAAATCATCGAAGTACTGGATGTTGTGCCAACCATCACTGAGGAGTTGTTTGATCTATGTGATTCCATCCTAGAAACTTCACCAACGCTTTATGCCTCTGTCTTTTCAACCGTGATTCCAAGTGAATTATCATTTCATTATCAAAAAATTGCCAAATTGGTTGATGATTCTCGGTGTCCAGATGATCTCATCCAAAAGTTCAACAAAAAAGGAATCTGGAAACTGTTGAAAGGAGATCAGGTTCTCTATCCAAGATTGAAGCGCTTATCCAACCAAGGAATCATCACCTTAGAAACTGACATCAAAGCCAAAGAACATATCAAAACAACGACACTTTATCAGTACGCTAAGAATCATCAGTACGCAAGAATTCATTACTATCCAGATTTGGAGTCGATATTTCGAGTGAATGAAACCTTGTCGAAAGACGAACTGAAAGATCATGGCCTATCCGATAGTAAAATTCAAACACTCGTAAAACATGATGTTTTGATTCCAATAGAATCTGAAATCATGCGTGAAATCCATCATGTGTTTGAAATAAACGATCAAAAAGTGAGTTTGACACGTGAGCAACAGCATGCTTTTCAAACGATTTTAAAGCATCTCAACGAATCGAAAACATTTTTGCTCAAAGGCATCACTGGTTCAGGTAAAACTGAAGTTTACATGCAAGTGATGGAAAAAATCATAGAGCAAGGAAAACAAGTTTTATGCTTAGTACCCGAAATCACTTTGATAGGTCCTATGGCACAACGTCTCAAATCCAGATTTCATGACGTTGCCATCTATCACAGTGGTCTATCGAAAGGTGAAAGATTTGATCAATACCGTCTCGTGAAGGAACAAAAAGTTTCCATCCTTTTGGGTACTCGAAGCGCTGTGTTTTTACCACTTGAAAAACTGGGTCTCATCGTCATCGATGAAGAACATGATGATGCATATCAACAAACTGAAGGTGTGATTTATCACGCTAAAGCAATCGCCCAATTGAGGTCAAAAATTCATCAGATTCCCCTCATATTAGGCAGTGCAACACCTTCAGTCGTATCGATGTATCAAGCCAATCAAAATGCATACACTTTGTTAGAACTCAATGAAAGACCCAAAG